>NZ_DATMBZ010000096.1:0-38734 GCF_035558935.1 Gaiella sp.
CGGCGGACAAGTCGGAACGGACAGGATGTCCTCGTCCTCGAACGCCTGCTCGAGCTGCCCGCGGAGATCGCCGCCGAGCGTGACCGCCGCGTGGTCGTCGTCTTCGACGAGTTCCAGGAGGTGGTGCGCGTCCACGACACCCTGCCGAACGTGATGCGGGCGATCTTCCAGACGCAGCGTGGGGTCGGCCACGTGTATCTCGGTACCCGGCGCCATGTCCTCACGACGATCTCCAACGACGGGCACGAGCCGTTCTCGTGCAGCACGAAGCAGATCGAGCTCGGCCGGATGGAGGAGCACGAGCTCGGGGCCTACGTGCGTGCCCGGTTCGAGGCGACCGACCGTGCGATCGACGACGACGCGCTCGCGCGTCTGCTCGGGCTCACCGACAGCCACCCGTACGCGGGCGGCGAGGAGAGCTGATGCGCGTCTGGATCGACCTGACCAACTCGCCTCACGTGGTGTACTTCCGGCCGCTCGTCCGGCTGCTCCGCGAGCGGGGTCACGACGTGACGCTCACGGCGCGCGACTTCGCGCAGACGCTCGAGCTGCTCGAGGACGCCGGCCTCGAGCACACGGTGGCTGGGCCACCCCACGGCGGCGCCTCGCGAGCCGCCAAGGCGGCCGCGATGGCGAAGCGCCTCCGGGCCCTCCGCGGGTTCGCCCGGACGCGCCGGTTCGACCTCGCCCTGTCGCACGCCTCGCACGAGCTGCCGCTCGTCGCCCGCTCGCTCGGGGTGCCGTCGTCGTACGCGTTCGACTACGAGTTCGCGCTCGCCCAGCACGGCCTCGGCTGCCGCGCCGCAACCCGGGTCGTCGTCCCGGACGCCATTCCCCAGGAGCGCCTCGACCGGCTCGGCGCGCCGGCACGCAAGGTACGGAGGTACGCCGGGCTGAAGGAGGAGTACTACCTCCACGGGTTCGTCCCCGACCCGCAGGTGCTCGACGACCTCGAGCTCGACCGCTCGCGCATTCTCGCCGTCGTACGAACCCCACCGGAGGTGTCGCTCTACCACCGCCACGGGAACCCGCTGTTCACGGACGTGCTCGACCGCCTCGGCTCGGACCCGGACGTGCAGGCAGTCGTGCTGCCGCGCACGCCCGACCAGCGGGACGTGCTCGAAGCGGCGCGCCTGCCGTCGCTCGTCGTTCCGGGAAGAGCGGTGGACGCGTTGAGCCTCGTGGCCCAGGCCGACCTCGTCGTCTCCGCCGGAGGAACGATGAACCGCGAAGCGGTTGCGCTCGGGACGCCCGTCTACACGACGTTCTCGGGTCGCCTGGGGGCGGTCGACGCGCTGCTCGTGCGCGAGGGCCGGCTCCGTACGCTCACGAGCGCGGACGTCCTGCGCGTCGAACGCAAGGGACAGGCGGCTCCCGTCGCGACGCGGCCACCGGATCTGCTCCTCGACTGTTTGCTCTCCGCGCTCGAGGGATAGCCCCGCCGGAACGGAGGGCGTATTGTCCTGCCGTCCAGACAAGGGAGGGGAGACCCAGATGAGGAAACTCTCGATCCTGGGCGTCGCCGTGGTCGTTGCCGCCGTTTCGGCCGCCGTGGCGCTCGCAGGAGACAACGACAGCGGTTTCAAGACCTCGCAGCCGTCGATGCTCATGACGGGCGACAGGTCGGACGTGACGTTCACGCCGATCGCGACCGTCGGGGAGATGCTCCCCGGCAAGATGCGCTTCGAGTCCATTCCGGACGGGGTCGCCCTGCGGACGCGGGGCAACGGCCGCGTCGACGTCTACGTCAACCACGAGACGTCGCTCGTGCCGTTCCCGTACAACCCGACGGCGCCCACCGAGGCGAACTCGCAGAACGATTTCACGAACGCGGAAGTCAGCATGCTGGCGTTGAACCAGCACAGCGCGGGCGTCCTGACGACGAGGCAGGCAGTCTCGAGCGAGGAGAACTTCCAACGCTTCTGCTCGAGCTTCCTCGCCTGGACGGAGCAGGGCTTCGACCGGGCGCTGCTCTTCACGAACGAGGAGGCCGTCGACTGGGTCAACCGCACGGGCAAGGCATGGCCGGCGACGATCGGCGCGCCCGAGGCCAGGCAGGCCGGCGTCGTCGTCGCGCACGACGTCAAGTCGGGCGAGAACCGGCCGATCTGGGGCCTCGGACGCCTGAACCACGAGAACACCGTCGCGGTCCCCGGGTTCTCGGGCGTCGTGCTCCTGACGGGCGACGACACCTTCACGAACAACCCGTCGCAGTCGCAGGTGTACTCGTACATCGCCGACGACGCGGACGCGGTCTGGAACGACCAGGGCTCGCTCTGGGCGTTCGTGTCCGACAACCCGTCGTTCCAGAAGTACGAGGACTTCGTGCCAGGGAGCGCGCAGTCGGTCTCCGGCCACTTCATCGAGGTGCCGCGCATGATCGCGACGGGGCGGAAGGCGGACGGCACGGAGGTCAAGGCCTCCGACTTCGGCTTCCCTGCGCCGCCGAACGACGGCTCCTGGCAGCGCGACCCGAACGGCGTCGGCATCGACGGCCCGCAGTGGGTGCTCGACTACTGGTCGCGGACGAACGGCGTCTTCAGCTTCGTCCGCGTCGAGGACATCGCGTACGACAAGCGGCCGGGGATGTCGAACGTCGTCTACATCATCGACTCCGGTCGCGGCACCACGGGCGCTCCGGGCCCGGGCAAGTCGACGAACGGGCGTGTCTGGAAGATGGTGCTGGACAGGACGAACCCGAAGCTCGTGACCTCGCTCTCGATCTTCGTCGAGGGCGACGACAACCCCGTGAAGACCCTCAGGGAGATCCACCAGCCGGACAACATCGAGACGACGCAGTCGAGCCTCCTGATCACGGAGGACCCCGGCTCGAGCCAGCAGTTCACACCGACGGACACGTCGCCCGACGCGACGACGGCGCGGCTGTGGCGTGTGCCGCTCACGGGCGGCGGCGCCCCCGAGGTCGTCGCGAAGGTCGATCAGTCGGCCGACGAGGGCCCGACCGACGTCGACGCGGCAGCGAAGGGAAACCTCGGCGCGTGGGAGTCGAGCGGCGTCGTGGACGCATCGGCGGCCTTCGGGCCGGGCGCGTTCCTCGTCACCGTGCAGGCACACACGCTGTGGGTCGACAAGGCACCCGGCGACGACAACGTCCCACCGGCGGGCCCCGACTTCACGTACAAGCGCGAGGGCGGCCAGCTCGTCCTCGTGCGGATCCCGGGCGCGTAGCCCGGGCTAGGACGCGGGAGCGGGTCGGGCCACACGGCTCGACCCGCTCTCGAGGCGCGTGACGAACCCGGGGCCGCCGGCGAACAGGCAGTGATCGACGTTCATCACCCGGCCCCCGCCGTAGACGAGCGGCTCGCGCACGTCGCGCGGGTCGACCCCCCGCACCGAGGCGATCGGGGTGTGGCCGTGGACGATGACCTCGCCACCGAACGCACGGAGCAGCGCGTCGACCGCGGCCGGCTCGGTGAGCCGCATGCGGTCGGAGACGATCCCCAGCAGCTCGTCGACCGCCGCCGCGGACCCGCGTGAGAGCACCGCCGCAGTCGCCGCCGCGACCTCCTCCAGCGAGCTGCCGAGCTCGAGGTACGCGCTCGTATCGGCGTGGACCACGAGCCAGCGGCCGTCGCGCGCGAGAGGCGGCAGTCGCGTGATCCACTCGACGTGCTCCGGCGTCAGCGCGCGCAGATCGGACTCGACACCGCCGTTGAAGAGCCAGAGCTCCCGGAACGTCTGTCCCGGGATGCTCGTCTCCTCCCGTCCGAAGCGGTGCACGGCCACGAGCTGGACCTCGTGGTTGCCGAGCAGGCAGCGGAGCGCGCCGCCGCTCTCGCGCTCGAGCCCGCGGGCGAGATCGACCGTCCCGATGCCGTCCGGGCCGCGGTCGACGAGGTCTCCGACGAGCCACACTCGTGCGTCCGCGCCCGACCACCGAGACGCCGCGTCCACGAGCCCTGCCTGCCGCAGGAGCTCCACGAGCACGTCGCGATGGCCGTGGACGTCGCCCACGACGAAGACGGGCGGATGGCCGGCTACGGGACGGGTCCCGGCTCGACCGTCGCCACCTCACGGCGCGGCTCGCCGACCAGGCGCCGGAGCTCGCCGACGAGCTCGAGCGTCTCGCCCTCTTCGACGAGCCGCTCGAGCAGCGCGAGCTCGCCCTCGAGCCACTCCGTGTCGACGGGGGGTCGCGTGATCAAGTCGATCTTCGGATGCCGGCTCGGCGTGACCGTCTCGCCGTCGCCGACGAGGACTTCGTGGAGCTTCTCTCCGGGAGCGGGGCCGATGAAGTCGATCACGATCTCGCGGCCCGGCTCCTTTCCCGAGAGGCGGATCATCTTCTCGGCGAGGTCGACGATGCGAACCGGCTCGCCCATGTCGAGCACGTAGACCTGGCCGCGGCCTCCGATCGCTCCCGCCTGGACGATCAGTTGCACGGCCTCCGGGATCGTCATGAAGAACCGCGTCATGTCGGGGTGCGTGACGGTCACGGGCCCACCGCGGGCGATCTGGCGGCGGAAGATCGGGATGACCGAGCCGGACGAGCCGAGCACGTTGCCGAAGCGGACGGCGACGAAGCGCGTGGTGACCTCCGCGCGGTGACCCCAGGTCTCCACGATCCACTCCGCGAGCGCCTTCGACTGGCCCATCACCGTCTTCGGGTTCGCGGCCTTGTCCGTCGAGACGAGGACGAAGCGCTTGGCGCCGTATTCCACCGCAGCGTCGGCGACCACTCTCGTCCCGAGCGTGTTGTTGCGGACGGCCTCGATCGGGTTCGCCTCCATCATCGCCACGTGCTTGTAGGCCGCCGCGTGGAAGACGACGCAGGGCCGGTACTTGTCGAACACCTGGCGCAGCTTCACCGGGTCACGGACGTCGCCCACGACGGCGGCGGCGGCGCGGAAGCCTCGCTCTCGGACGAGCTCGCGCTCGATCTCGAAGAGCGCCGGCTCGGCGTGGTCGAGCAGGACGAGCTTCGCGGGGCCGATTCTGGCGATCTGCCGGCAGAGCTCCGACCCGATCGAGCCGCCGGCGCCCGTGACGAGGACGACCTCGCCGGTCAGGTACTCGGAGATCGCAGCGAAGTCCACCTCCACCGGCTCGCGCCCGAGGACGTCCTCCACCTCGACCGGGCGCAGCTGGCGGGCGAGGTCGGCGTCGCCGGAGACGAGCTCGGAGAGGCTCGGGAGCGTCTTCACCGGAACGTCGAGCGCGCGGGCCGTCTCGAAGATCCGCGCGCGGACGTCGCCCGAGGCGGTCGGAATGGCGATCAGTACCTCGTCGGGCCGGCGGTCGCGGATCACGTGCTCGAGGTCGGCCGTCGTGCCGAGGACGCGGACGCCGTGCAGCCGCAGATTCCGCTTGCGGGGATCGTCGTCGAGCAGGCCGATCGGCGTATAGCCGAGCGCCGGACTGCGCTGCATCTCCTTCACGACGAGCTGGCCGGCGTCGCCGGCGCCGACGATGACCGCCTCCTTGCCGCGGCTCACGATCCGGCCGGGCAGCGGGCGCTCGATGATCGTCCGTGCCAGCAGCCTGGATCCGGCGACGAACGCCATGCAGAGGAGCAGGTCGATGAACCAGACACCGCGCGGGACGGCCACGAGGTGGATGTCGAACAGCGTGAAGACGAGAAAGACGGCGATCAACGCGAGCACGACGCCCCTGAGGGCCGCCCACATGTCGCGCGTCGAGACGTAGCGCCACCAGCGGTTGTAGAAGCCGGAGAGCGCGAAGACCGGGAGCGTGATCCCGACGACGAGGAGGACGATCGGCCACTCGAGGTAGCGGTCGTAGTAGCGCGGGCGCCCCTGGTCGAAGCGGAGGCTCCATGCGAGCCACCACGCTGCGGCGACGAGCAGCGCGTCGACTCCGACCTGCCAGATCGAATGGCGGTTGACGGGGCTGCGCACGTGGCTCCTGGCTCTAGACGGCGACGCCGACGGCAGATTTCACGGTAGCGACCACCGCTTCCTGCTCGTCGGGGCCGATGCCGCCCCACATGGGCAGGGCGAGGTTCTCGTCGGCGGCCCGCTCGGTCTCGGGGAGCGACCCCGGTCGATAGCCGAGGTACGCCATGGCCGGCTGCAGATGCAGCGGCGTGACGTAGTAGGAGGCGGACGCGATCCCGGCGTCGCGCAGCGCCTCCGCGATGCGGGCGCGCTCGGGCGACCGGACGACGTACATGTGGTAGACGTGGCCGGGCTCGTCGGCCGGCAGCTCGACCACGTCACCGAGGCCGAGCTCGGCGTAGCGTGCCGCCGCCTCGCGGCGCGCGGCGTTCCAGCCGGCGAGATGCGGCAGGAAGACGCGAAGCGCCGCCGCCTGGATGGCGTCCAGGCGGGAGTTGACGCCGATCAGCTCGAACGTCTGCTTGTCGCGCGAGCCGTGGAAGCGCAGCTTCCGAACCGTCTCGGCGACCGCGTCGTCGATGCAGGCGACTAGGCCGCCGTCACCGAGCGCGAAGAGATTCTTCGTCGGAAAGAAGCTGAACGTCGAGCAGACGCCCGTCGTCGCGATCCCAGGGGCCCCGAACGCCTGTGCCGCGTCTTCGAGGAGCGGCAGGCCGAGTGCCGCGAGCCCGTCGAGCGCAGCGGGACGCCCGAAGAGGTGCACCGGGACGATCGCCTTCGTCCGCTGGGTGACGACGTCGGCGACGGCCGCCGGATCGAGATCGAGCGTCACCGGGTCGATGTCGGCGAAGACCGGCGTCGCGCCGACGCGCGCGATCGCCTCCGCGGTCGCGTAGAACGTGAACGCGGGGCAGATCACCTCGTCGCCCCGCTCCACTCCCATCGCCTCGAGCGCGAGGACGAGGGCGTCGGTCCCGTTCGCGACGCCGATCGCATGCGGCACGCCGAGGTACGTCGCAGCTTCGCGCTCGAACGCCTCGACCTCGGGGCCGAAGATGAACCGGCCCGACTCGAGCACGTCCGCGAAGCGCGCCTGGAGCTCCGGGATGAACGGCGCGTACTGCGCCTTGACGTCGACGAGGGGGATCACGACGGCAGGAGTGTACCGCCCCCTCCCGCGACGTCTTCGCCGCAAACGACGCTAAATCGGCTCGTCCGCGCCGTCGGCACGGGGCTGCCGGCGGCGCCTCGCGAAGCGCCACCCGACCGCCGCCACCGCTGCCACCACGAGCACGGCGACGACGTAGTCGACGAAGCGGAAGGCCTCGTGGAACTGCTCCCAGCTCGCGCCCGCCGCCCAACCGGCACCCGCAAACGCGAAGCACCACAACGCCGACCCGAGCAGCGTCAGCCAGACGTATGGTCCGAACCTCGCCCGGAACACGCCCGCCGGGACGGAGATGAACGACCGCACGACCGGCGTGATCCGCCCGAGGAAGACGGCCCACTCCTCCCACCGGTCGAACCAGCGCTCGGCCCGGTCGAGCTTCTCGGAGCTCAGGTGCAGCCAGCGGCCGTGATGTTCCAGCCACGGCCGGCCGAGATAGTCGCCGAGCGCCCAACCGCCGATCGAGCCGATCAGGTAACCGATCGTCCCCGCGACGGCGACCGCGAGGTAGGCGGGGAGACCGCTCTCGAAGTGGTAGCCGAAGAGCGCGATCGTCTGGCCGGCGAAGGCGCCCGAGGCGACGGCACCGGCGTAGACCATCACGACCTCGCTCGCCGCGGGAAAGACCGCATCGACGAGCATCAGGAGGAAGACGGCGTAGAGGCCGTAGTCGCCGATCGCGCTCGTGACCCAGGTGGTGATGTCGCTGAGGACGCTGGCGACCGGCATCGCGGGATGCTAGCCGTCGGCACCGACGGCCCCCGGCGGCTAGACGCTTGCCTTGCGGATCACGATCGGCGCGGTCAGGACCGAGCGCCCGAGCGTGCTCGTTGCGGCGACCTCGACCGTGAAGCGGCCCTCGAGCCGGCGCCGGTTCGACCCGAGCCCGTCCCAGACGACACGCTGGTCGCCCGCCTCACGCGCCGCGGGCTCCGCAAGGCCGCGGCGGACGGTGCGCCCGGCCGCGTCGAGCACGCTGACGCTGACGCGCGCCTCGCGCGAGAGCCGGAAGGCGATGGCGATGTCGCGGCCCCGAGGCGGCACGGCGCGGAGCTTCGGCACGCGGAGGAAGCCGAGCGTGTCGTCGACGACGAAGGTGCGCGTCATCGCCGATTCCTGGCCGATGTCGTCCGTCGCCTTCACCTCGAGCGTCCAGGGGCCGGCAGCAACGGCCGCTCCGGTACCCGTCTCGCCCCCGCCGACGAACGGCACGGGATAGCTCCCGGCCGCCTGCTGCGCCTGCGTCGACACGGGGGTCGACCCGTCGGGGGCGCGGAGCGTGACGGTCACCGACGACGGCCGCACGAGCCGGTAGCTCAGGTTCGGCGCGTCGTCCACGCCGTCGCCGTTCGGGGAGACGCGCGCGGGCGGCTCGGGCGCGTAGACGCCGTGGTAGAGGAACATCAGCGCCGTCGAGATCCGCCGCTCGTTCCCGTCCGACGGGCGGTTGAGCAGCGCCCCGTCGACCGCCATCGTCGTCGAGCCGCCGCTGTCGAGCGCCATCCCGGTCACCGCGCCCAGCCGGACGAGCGCCTGGGCCAGCTCGAAGTTGGTCAGGCCGATGCTGTACCCGGGCTGCCGACCGTCCACGGCGACGAGCACGATGCGGCCGTCGCGCAGCTGGCCGACCGCGCTTCGGGGAGCGCGAGGACCGAGCTGCTTGGTCGTGAAGAACTCGCCGGCCCGGAAGATCGGCGCGCCGTTCCGGACGATCTGCGGCCCGCCGCCGATCGCGCCGACGACGTTGGGCCAGGACGGCCGGAGACCGAGGGTGACCGTCATCGTCCCTCCGGCCGGCGCCTCCGCCCTGAGCACCGCCGCCTGCGTCCCGCGCGCCACGAGCACCGCGCCTCCCGGCGGGATCGCGACCGCCCCGCCTTCGGGTCGCGCCTCGACGATCGGCGCGGCGAGGCCGATCTCGGGCGTCGCGGCGGGGAACGGAAACAGGATCGCGGCGGCGCTCCCGGCGAGGGCGGGCGTACTCGGGCCGTACGCATCGGTGTAGAGCGCGGCGCCGTTCGCGGCGGGCGTCGCGTTCAGCGCGCCCAGGCCCCGCGCGGTCACCGACGCGCGCCACGTCCCGGCGAACGCGACGCGGCGCACGTCGAGCGCTCCGTCGCTGCGGATCCCCGCGCTCGAGCGTCCGCCGTTCGGCGGGCTCACGAGCTGCGCGTCCCGCATGAGGACTCCCGACGGCTTGCCCGTCGCGAGCGTGAAGTAGTCGCCGTTGACGCCCGCGGCGGTCGCGGTCGGCCGCAGACGCACCTGCATCGACGTGAGCGTCTCGCGCCCGACGACGGTGTCGTTCGAGAGGACCGGCTCGAGCGTCGTCAGCCCTCCGGGCCGCGGGCCGCGCAGGACGTTGATCGCGACGGGGCCGCGCGTCGTGAACTGGACTCCCTGCTCGAATGTGACGCCGGGCCAGAGCTCCCGCGGCGCGCCGGCGCCCGTCGAAGCGAGCAGCACGGCGGCGAGCGACGAGACTGCGAGAGTGGAAAGGAGACGGTGCATCGACCCCGGCCGAGCGTAGTGGAGCACCCGGCCGCAGCCCCGAATCCTCACGGATTTCGTACAGGGTCGAGGCCTGAGAGACTTGTGCCGTGCCGACCCGGATCGCTGCGCTCTGCGGAGTCCTGGCGCCCGTGACGTTCGTCGCCGGCGTCCTCCTGGGCGACCTCGCCCAGCCCGACGCCTTCAGCCCCGCCGACGACGACATCAGCGACCTCGGAGCGCTCACCGCGTCGAGCCCGTGGCTCTACAACCAGGTGGCCGCGAACCTCACGGGCCTCCTGGTGCTGTGTCTCGCCCTCGGCCTCTGGTACGTGCTCGGCTTCGGATGGCTCGCGCGGCTCGGAACCGTCGGCCTGGCCGTCGCAGCCACGGGCCTCATGCTCGACGGCTTTTTCCGGCTCGACTGCCAAGGGATCGACGCGGCCTGCGACAACACGTCGTGGCACTCCTCGGCCCACAAGGTCGAGTCGGGCGTCACCGCCGTCGCGATCCTCCTCACGCCGCTCGTGCTCGCGTTCGCGTTCCGGCGGCTGCCGGAGTGGCGTTCCGCCTGGGTGCCGACGCTGCTCGCGACGCCGGCCGTGATCGTCGCGAGCGGCGTGCTCGGTGCCGTCGGCCCGGGCGCCGCCACCCGCGCCGGCAGCGTCGTGTGGTTCCTGTGGGTCGGCTTGATCGGGCTCCGGCTGCTACGCGTGGCGTCCGGGCAGCATGGGGATCAGGCGACCGTGACCTCGTCCTGGAGGAACCGCAGCTCGGGCACCTGAGCGAGCTCTCCGACGTCGCGTGCCATCTCGAGGAAGGTGTAGAAGCCGGCGCGCTCGCGCGGGCCGAAGCTGTAACGGAGCTTCTCGAAGTACCGCGCGAGGAAGCCCGGCGGGTAGCCGTAGCGCTCGCTCGCCTCGTACGCAAGGCGCTCCGGCTCCGAGCGCGCGAGGCGAACCGAGGCGACGAGGGCATCCTGCAGCTCGAGCAGCCCGTCGACGACCGGCTCCGGCGCGGCCCAGACGGCGAAGACCATCGGGAGTCCCGTCCGCTCGAGCCACAGCCGGCCGAGGTCGTAGTGCGGCGTCGGGTCCTCGAACGCGCTCTTCAGGGCGGCGTCGCCGATCAGCAGCTTCGCGTCCGCCTCGGCCGCCGCCTCGAGCGGCAGCCTGTCGGCCTGCGGCAGGAGCACCTTCGTGAGGACGACCGACGTGGCGCTCTCGGGCGTCACGGCGACCGTCCGCACACGCCCGAGCGGAATTTTCGTCACGAGCTGGATCGAGTCGACCGCGCCCTCCGACGAGACGCAGAGCCGCGGCAGGAGCCGCAGGCGCGAAGCGTTCCGCGCGTACTCGATCGAGGAGATCGGCGCGATGTCGATCTCCCCGGCCATCAGCATTCGGTTGAGCTCCGTCGGAACGCCGGTCACTTCCTCGACTTCGGCGGTCAGCCGGTGGAAGACCGGCGCCATGTTGACGTAGGAGATTCGGCCCAGGCGGATCACTGCGCGACCTTCTTCCGGTGGGTGTACGTGAGCGTCGGCATCGCCTCGCCAGCGTATCCCCAGCCCCTCACGCATGCGCCGCCGTCGATACCTTGCAGGCGTGGGCAACGTGACCGCGACCCGCACCGCGCTCGTCGAGTCGTTGATGGAGCGCTTCCCGCACGTCCCGCGGGAGGCGGTGCTCAAGGAGGACCTCCTCCGCACCGGGATCGCGTTCGACGACGCGACGCTCTCGGACAACCTCGACGGCGAGGTCAAGCCGAAGTCGTACTTCATCTTCTCGTTCGACCAGAAGCCCCTCGCAGAGCTCGGCGAGGCGGCGCGGCGTCGCCCGCCGGAAGAGCTCGCCCTCACCGGCGGCCCGTACGGTCTGCGCCGCACGATCGTCTCCGTCCGCGTCAACCCGGGCTCGCCGTACCGCGTCGAGCGCCGTGACGACGCCCTCGAGCTGAGCCTCGAAGGCCGTCGGGTCGCCGACGTCGGCCTTCCCCCGATGCCCGAGTACTACCGCCACACGCTCGCGAACGGCAAGACGGTGATGGAGACCGCGCCGACGATCCAGTGGGGCTACCTGATCTACCTCACCGTGCTGCGGCTCTGCCAGTACTTCGGCGCCAAGGAGGAGTGCGGCTTCTGCGACATCAACCACAACTGGCGCCAGCACAAGCGCGAGGGCCGGCCGTACACGGGCGTGAAGCCGGTGGCGGACGTGCTCGAGGCGCTCGAGCTGATCGACCGCTACGACGCCGACCGCACGAGCAAGGCGTACACGCTCACCGGCGGCTCGGTCACGAGCACGGTCGACGGGCTTGCCGAGGCGGACTTCTACGGCCGCTACGCCCAGGCGATCGAGGAGCGCTTCCCGGGCCGCTGGCTCGGCAAGGTGGTCGCCCAGGCGCTTCCACGTGCGGACGTGCAGCGCTACAAGGACTACGGGATCTCGATCTACCACCCCAACTACGAGGTCTGGGACAAGCGGCTCTTCGAGCTGATCTCGCCCGGCAAGCAGCGCTACGTCGGCCGCGAGGAGTGGCACCGGCGGGTTCTCGACGCCGCGGAGGTGTTCGGGCCGCGCTTCGTGATCCCGAACTTCGTCGCAGGCGTCGAGATGGCGAAGCCCTTCGGGTTCGAGACGATCGACGCGGCGATCGCGTCGACGACGGAGGGTCTCGACTTCTTCATGAGCCACGGCGTCACGCCGCGGTTCACGACATGGTGCCCCGAACCGACCACGCCGCTCGGTCGCGACAACCCGGACGGCGCGCCGCTCGAGTACCACATCCGCCTGCTCGAGGCCTATCGCGAGGCGCTGGCCCGCCACGGCCTGCGCCCGCCGCCCGGCTACGGCGTCGCGGGAGCGGGGAACGCGGTCTTCTCCGTGAGCTCGTTCATGGACACGCTCGACCCCGACGAGGTCACCGTCGAGGAGGCGGTGCCGGCATGAGCCGAGTCTCGATCGAGGAGGCGGCTCGCCTCTGGCGCGAAGCGTCCGACGAGGAGCTCCGGGATCTGGCGGGCGCGGTACGCGCGCGCTGGCACGAGCCGGATCACGCGACGTACATGGTGATGCGGATCGTCAACTACACGAACGTCTGCGTCGCCCAGTGCGACTACTGCGCCTTCTACGTCCTGCCGAACCAGGAGGGCGGCTACGTCCTGGACCGCGGCGAGGTGTTCGCGAAGATCGACGAGCTGCTCGAGCTCGGCGGCGACCTGGTCGGGTTCAACGGAGGCTTCAACCCGAGGCTCCCGCTCGACTACTACTGCGACCTCTTCGCGGCGGTGCGCGAGCGCTACGGCGACCGGGTCGAGTTCTACGCGCTCACCGTCGCCGAGTTCCTCTACCTCGCCGATCGCGCCGGAATCTCTCATGCGGAGGCGGCCGCACGCCTGCGCGACGCCGGCGTGCACTGGGTGACCGGCGGTGGCAGTGAGATCCTCACCGAGGACTTTCGCAAACGGCACGCCAAGTTCAAGTACACGGTCGCCGAGTTCTTCGCCGCGCAACGCGCGATCGTCGAGAGCGGCATGCGGACGACGGCGACGATGGTGATCGGCTTCGACGAGACGCTCGAGGAGCGCCTCGAGCACCTCCAGCGCACCCGCGACTTCCAGGACGCCTGCCTGCGCGACGGCTACGAGGGGCTCTTCTCGTTCCTCTGCTGGACGTACAAGCCGTACGGCACCGCGCTCGGCGGACGGGAGATCTCCGCCGAGGAGTACCGGCGGCACATCGCGCTCTCGCGGATCTTCCTCGACAACGTCGAGCACGTTCGCACATCGGTGCTGACGCAGAACGCGGATGCCTTCCGGGCGCTCGACTACGGGGCCGACGACTTCGACCTGCCGATCGAGGACGAGGTCACGCAGAAGGCGGGCGCGACGATCGACCTCGACCTCGAGGCGCTGCTCGCGATCCCTCGCCGGCTCGGCTACCGCGTCGAGTACCGCCACGCCGAGCGCCCGGCCGCGCTCCGCGCCTCGTAGTCGTCAGCGGTTCCGGTCGACGACGGCGTCGGCGAGCGCGGCGAGCTCCTCGCGCCGGACAGCGCCGTCCAGCGATGCGCGCGCCCGCCGCGCGTAGTCGAGCGCCGTCTCGCGTGAGCGCTCGAGCGCCCCCGTCGCCGCGACGCGGACGAGCGCGCTCTCGAGCGGGCCGCCCGCCAGTGCCCGCCGGACGACGTCGTCCTCCTGCGCGGCGAGGAGGAGCGGCAGCGTCGGCGTCCCGTCGCGGAGGTCGGTGCCAGGGATCTTCCCGGTCTCGACCGTCTCGCCGGAGCAGTCGAGCACGTCGTCGACGATCTGGAAGGCGATGCCGAGCAGGCGACCGAACTCGGCGCTGCCGCCCCCGAGCACGCAGGCAGCCTCGAAGAGCGAGCCCGTCTTGAGAGCGCACCGCTCGAGGTACGCCTCGACCGGCGTGTCCGGGTCGTTCCGCTGCAGCCGCTGGAGTGCCTCGCCTCGCGCGAGCGCGAGAGACGCGTCGGCGAGCGCGGTGAGGCGCTCGTGGGAACCGGTGGCGGCGAGCAACGCGAAGGCGCCCGCGAAGAGGTGGTCGCCGGCCGCCTTCGCGGCGTCGGCTCCGTGCGCGGTCCACGCGGAGGCACGGCCACGGCGCAGGCGGGCGCCGTCGACGATGTCGTCGTGGACGAGCGTCGCCATGTGCACCAGCTCCACGGCCGCCCCCTCGACCACAGGAGGCTCCGCGTCGGGGGACGACGAGAGAAACGTCAACGTCGGCCGGAGGCGCTTCCCGCCCGCGGCGAGCGCGTCCGAGCTCACCGATGCGACGACGCCAGGGTGCGCCTGCACGACCTCCGCGAGGCGCGCCTCCACGGCGTCGAGGTACTCGGCGAGCCCCTCCGTCTCGCGCACCGTCTGGAGGGCGCTCACGTCCGCACCCCGACGTGGAGCGCGACGATGGTTCCCCCGAGGAGCCGGAAGCGGACCCGTTCGAGCCCGTTCCGCTCGAGCAGCGCAACGAGCTCCTCCGCGTCCGGGAAACGGCGGACGCTCGCCGGCAGGTAGGTGTACGCCTTGCCGCCGGGCAGCACCCTCCCGAGCAGCGGCACGACGCGGTCGAACCACAGCGAGAAGAAGGGGCGCAGGATGCCGCGCGGCCGCGTGATCTCGAGGATCGCGAGCCGGCCGCCGGGCCGGAGCACCCGCGCCAGCTCCGCGACGCCGGCCTCGAGGTCCGCGACGTTGCGGACGCCGAACCCGACGGTCGCCGCGTCGAACGACCCGTCGGGGAAGGGCAGGGCGAGGACATCACCCTCCACCCAGGTCACCGTGCCGGACTTCCTGCGAGCGCGCTCGAGCATCGCCGGTGAGAAGTCGAGCCCGGTCACGATGCCGCCTTCCCGCTCGGCGGCGATCGCGAGGTCGCCGGTGCCGCAACACGCGTCGAGCACGCGGAAGCCCGGCTGGACGACCTCCTCCACCGCGAGCCGGCGCCAGGCGCGGTCGAGACCGGCCGTCATCACGCGGTTCATGACGTCGTAGACGGGCGCGATCCGGTCGAACATCCCCCGCACCGCGTCGGGCTGCAGCGTCCCCGACTCGTGCGTCATGCGACCGCCGCCCGACGAGCGGAGCCCGACGCGCCCGTGAGTCCGAGGAAGACGCGCACGGGAGGGAGCGTACGTGCTCGCCGTTCGACGGTCGGCGACCGCGCGCGCGGCCGGGGCTACTTCGGGCCCTTGGAGGCGTTGAGGAACGTCGCGAGCTTCGTCAGGTTCTCGTCTCCGAGGTACCCGTACGAGATCATCACGTTGTTTCCGTACTGGGCCGGGTTCGAGACGTACGACTTGAAGAAGTCCACGCCGCGGCCGGATGCGCCGACGTCGGTCAGGTCCGGCGCACCGAGGTTGCCGTTGCCCTCGCCGAGGTAGGTGTGGCAGTTGAGGCAGCCCGACTCGGCGAAGAGCCGCGCACCTTCGACCGCCGTCCGGTTGTCCGCGAAGCCCTGCTCCTGTGCCCACCGCTCGGGCTCGCCCGTGGCGATCAGCTCCGACCCGAGCGCCTCCTTCGCGGTCGCTCCCTTCCACGTCAGGACGCCCATCGAGATGACGACGAGGATCGCGGCGACGGTCGCCACCGGACGCCGGCTGATCCGCCGCTCGGGGCGGCGGTCGTAGAACGGCAGCCCGATCAGCAGGATCAAGAGCAGCGTCGGGATGCCGACCGTGCCGAGCACGACCGTCTCCGGCCACTTGAAGATCCGCAGGAGATAGAAGAGGAAGTAGAAGAACCAGTCCGGGCGCGGGACGAAGGCGATCGTCCCAGGGTCGGCCTGGTCCGTGTACCAGGGGCCGAGGATCCCGGCATCCGTGCCGTCCGCGGTGTAGTGCCAGATGACCGCCAGCACGATGATCACCGCGACGACGACCAGCGACATGATCGAGTCGTGAAGGACCGCGTAGGGGTAGAAGCTCTTCCCCTCGCGCTCGACGTCCTCCTTGTAGCGCTTGTGGTACGCGCGGTTGCGTTCCTTCGGCGAGACCGCCACTACGACTCACCACCCTCGGCAACCGGCTCGCGGATGAGGCCCTCGCGCGGGCCCGCCGTCTCCGGCCGCTCGCGGCCCGCCGCGGTGTGCGACCAGGTCGGCGACGTCACCCCGAGCCGCACGACGAGGTACAGGTGCAGCCCGATGAGCGCCATGATCCCGCCCGGGACCAGCAGCATGTGCAGGGCGTAGAACTTCGGCAGCGTGTCGGGGTTGATGTTGAGCCCGCCCTGGAGGAACTGGGCGAGGAACGGCCCGAGGAACGGTGCCGTGGCGTTCAGGTTGATCCCGACGACGGTCGCCCAGTAGGCCGTGTTGTCCCAGGGCAGCAGGTACCCCGTGAACCCCTCGAGCATGCCGAGCACGAGAATGAGCGCGCCGATGATCCAGTTCAGCTCGCGCGGGTACTTGTAGGCGCCGAACAGGAAGACTCGCGCCATGTGCAGGAACATCAGGATGATGAAGACGCTCGCGCCCCACTTGTGCATCCCACGGACGAGCCAGCCGAGCGTGACCTCCGTCGTGATGTTCTGGATCGAGGCATAGGCCGTCGCGGGATCCGGCCTGTAGTACATCGCGAGGAACACGCCGGTGATCAGCTGGACGATGAAGGCCGTGAGCGAGGCTGCGCCGAGCGTCTGGGCCCAGCTGATGTCGTGCGGCACCTTGCGGAACAGGAACCACTTCGTGTAGCCGACGAGCCCCGACCGCTCCTCGACCCAGTCGAGTGGAACCAGCACGGCGGTCTCGTAGCCCTTGCGGCCGGATTTCGCCATCAGCGCCTCACCCCGTCGAGCCCGGGGTCGGAATCGGATAGAGCCACTTCTCGACACCGTCGACGTGGACACCGGGGTAGGCCTTGTAGTACTTCGTGATCCGCGCCTTCGCCCCCGTGCCGTCGACGTTCCCGACGCTGAAGACGCGGCCGAGGATCAGGTTCCCGTCCTTGATCGAGAACTCGAAGCGATCGAGCGAGCGCACGGGCGGGCCGGCCGAGCGGTTGCCCTCCGAGTCGTAGAGGCCGCCGTGGCACGGGCACCCGAAGCTCGCCGCGAGCACCGGCCGCAGCTCGATTCCGTTGACCTCTTTCTTCGCCTGCTCGTCGATCGGGCCGTTCGGCTGCACCGGGCAGCCGAGATGGACGCAGCGGCTGTAGATCGCGGTGAAGCTCGGGATGCCGTCCTCGGTCCGTCCGTTGTTGCGGATGAACGCGGTTCGCCGCGAGACCTCGCCGGCGTCGGGGTTCTCGAGGTACGTGGCGATCACGTACTCGTTCTCCGGGAAGTTCGAGATCGGCCCGAGGTCGACGTCGTGCGTCTTCACGCCCTCGCCCATGAACGACGGCAGCACCGCGAACCCGAGCGGCGGCAGCGTCGCGGCCGCGCCGATCAGGCCGCCCACCCCGATCGTGGCGAGCGAGAGGAAGGTCGCACGGTCGACGTTCGACCCGAGGTCCGCCTCGGTCACCGCCGGTGCCGTCGCAGGCGCGGCGGCCATGTCGGTCGCGCTCGTCACCGGATGCTGCACAAAGAGATCCCGCACCCAGAGGAACCCGAACACGAGCGCGATGATCGCGCCGACGATCAGCGCGGGCACGCTGATGACGAGGCCGACGAGTATGCACGCGACGCCGAGCGCGAAGCCGATCGGCCAGAGGCTCGGGGCCGGGAGATGCTGTGTCTCGCGCTCGTCGTCGGTCACTCGGTGGCTCCGTGCGTCCCGTGCTCCGGTTGGTGATTCAACCGTCCCACCCTGCTCGGTGTCAACGACGAACCGGCCGTGGCCCCCGCCACCCCGCCGTGACCCGGCGACCATTCTGCACGGTTCCGCGGTCGTCCCGCTCCGGTAACCCGAGCTCGCTCCAACGGGCGTCGACGCGCGAGCGGACCTCGTCCGTCATCACGATCTCGGACGGCCACTCTCGGGCGCCCTCGTCCGGTCCCTTCGCCGTCGCGTCGAACCCGATCTTCCCGCCGAAGCTCGGCAGCACCGACGCGTGGTCGAGTTGGTCGAGCGGCCCGTCGGCGAGGACGACGTCCCGCTTCGGATCGACGTTCGCGCAGACGCGGAAGAACACCTCCGCGTAGTCGTGCACGTCGACGCCCTCGTCGACCACGACGACGGCCTTCGTGAGCGAGAGGAGCCCAAGGCCCCAGACCGCGTGCATCACTTTCCGAGCGTGGCCGGGGAAGCGCTTGCGAATCGACACGATCACGCAGTTGTGGAACGCGCCCGCGGTCGGCAGGTCGTAGTCGACGATCTCGGGGACGCTCATGCGGATGGCCGGGAGGAAGATGCGCTCGGTCGCCTTTGCGAGCCACTCGTCCTCCGCCGGCGGCTTGCCCACGACGATCGACGGGTAGATCGCGTCCCGGCGCATGGTGATCGCCGAGATGCGGAAGACGGGGAACGGCTCCGGCGGCGTGTAGTAGCCCGTGTGATCGCCGAACGGTCCCTCCAGGCCGCCGTCCGCCGCGTCGACCCATCCCTCGAGGACGATCTCGGCGTTGGCCGGAACCTCGAGGTCGACCGTCTTGCACTTCACGAGCTGAACGGCCGACCCTTTGAGGAACCCCGCGACCATCAGCTCGCCGACGTGCTTCGGCAGCGGCGCGCTCGCGGAGTAGGCCGTGACCGGATCGAGCCCGAGCGCGACCGCGACCGGGATGCGGCCGTCCGGCGCCGCCAGCAGGTCGGCGCGACCGTCCTTGTGCACCTGCCAGTGCATGAACGTCGAGCGACGGTCGACCTTCTGCATCCGATACATGCCGACGTTCCGGACGCCGGTTTCGCGGTCCTGCGTGATCACCGCCGGGAGGGTGATGAAGGGCGCCGGGTCGAGCGGCCAGCAGCGCATGATCGGGAGCGCGTCGAGATCGACGGCGTCGCCCTCGAGGACGATCTCCTGGCACGCCCCCTTCGACACCGACTTCGGCGCCGAGTCCGCGATCGACTTGAGCGTGCCGAGCTTGCGGACCTTGTCCATCAGCCCCTGGGGCGGCGTCAGCTCGAGCACCTCCTCGAGCCGCGCCGCGACGTCGTCGAGGCGCTCGACGCCGAACGCGAGGCACATCCGCCGCTCGGTGCCGAACTGGTTGATCAAGAGCGGCAGCTTCGAGCCCTTCACGTTCTCGAACAGGAGCGCGGGCCCACCGCTCTTGACGACGCGGTCGGTGATCTCGGTGATCTCGAGGTCGGGGTCGACCTCGGCCCGCACGCGGACGAGCTCGTTCTCGCGCTCCAGCAGCGCGATCCACTCGCGGAGGTCGGCGGCTGGCGCGGACATCGCGGTCAGTCTATGGACGCGCGCGCGAACTCCAGTGCCTCGTCGACCGACATCGTGCGTCCTCTCGCGCAGGCGGTCTCGGGGAGGCCGTGAAGCACCCGGTCGCGACGGCTCGGTGGACGGCCCCAGTCGGCACGCATCCGGTCGGCCGCACCGGCAAGCACGCCCGCCCGCTCGGCGCTGCCAGCGTCGGCCGCGACGGCCGCAAGCCCGTCCAGGCAGTCGCCCACACAGGCCTGATCTCCCAGTTTCGCGAAGTGGCGTGCCGCATCGAGAAAGCAGGCGGTCGCGCGCGCGGCGTCACCTCGCCGCCGCGCGGTCTCGCCGAGCGCTTCCAGCGAGAACCCGTAGTTGAAGTCGTGCATCCCCTCGAACCGGCGCGCGCACTCGGTGAAATGACTCTCCGCAGACGCGAGGTCGCCCTCGCGGAGCTCGACCTCGGCGAGCGCGTACAGGCCTCGGGCGTCACGTTCGTCGACCGCGAAGGCCCGATCCGCGTACGCCCTCGCACGTGCGACGTCTCCCCGCTCGAGCGCCATGTCGGAAAGGTCTGCGAACGTCGACGTCAGCCAATGGTCACCTGGGGCGCCGAGCTCGACGAGCTCGAGCTTGAGCCGCTCCGCCTCGTCGAGCTCGCCCACGTGACGGAGGAGCTCGCCGCCGCCGATGAGCGCGCTCCGAAGATCGTCTTCCGAGAGGCGATCACGTTCTCCGAGCGCGAGACGTGCCCACCGGACCCCTTCGTGTGCGTTCCCCGTGGAGAGCAGAACCGGCCACAGGAGGCCGAGAGCCTCCGCAACGAAAGACAGATCGTTTCGCGCGACTGCGGCATCGATCGCGGTGCGAAGATTGTCGCGCTCGGGCGCGATCCGCCGTACCGCACCCGACTCGACGACATGACCGCGGCCGGAGGCGTGCGACGTGGCCAGCTCGAGGAAGAACCCGCCGTGACGCAGTTCGATGACCTCGGCCTCGCCCGACTCTCGGAGCCGCTCGCCGGCGTAGTGGCGGATTGTCTCGAGCATCCAATAACGCTCGTCGGTAAACCGCAGCAGCGACTTCTCGACCAGCGACTGAAGCGCATCGACGTCGGCGCCGGCGATCTCCTCGGCAGCATTCAGCGTGCATCCACCCGCGAAGACCGAGAACGCGCGAAAGAGCCTCTGCTCCTCGTTCGAGAGGAGGTCGTACGACCACTCGATCGTGGCGCGGAGCGTCTGCTGCCGCGGGTCGGCGTCGCGGCCCGCCTTCAACAGGTCGAGCCTCTCTGAGAGTCGGTCGAGGATCTGCGGCGCCGACAGCACCCTGGTGCGCGCCGCCGCGAGCTCGACTGCGAGCGGGAGGTGGTCGAGTCGCGCGCACAGCTCACGGACCGCGTCACCGGGCTCATCCTGCGCTCGCGCACAGAAGAGCGCGATGGCGTCGGGCTCCGCAAGGGGCGGAACCTGGAACTCGACCTCGCCGTCGATGCGAAGCAGCTCTCTCGACGTCACGAGCAAGGCGAGCTTCGGGCACGCTCCGAGAAGCTCGGAGAGCTGCGGCGCGGCTTCGATCACCTGCTCGAGGTTGTCCAGCAACAACAGGAGCTGACGGTCGGCGATGTGAGCCGGGAGGCCTTCCTTCACGCCAAGCGCCTGCGCGATCGACGACAGGACGAGGTCGGGATCGCGCAATGCGGCGAGGCCCACCCAGAAGACGCCGGCGTTGTAGTGGGTGACCAGGGTCGCCGCGGCCTCCAGCGCCAGGCGTGTCTTGCCCGATCCACCCGGTCCGGTGAGGGTGACGAGCCGGGCACCTCGACCGAACCTCGCGAGAACCTCTCGGAGCTCGTGCCCCCTACCGACGAACGAGCTCGTCGGCCGCGGCAGGTTCGTATTCGAGATCGTCTTCAGCGGGGGGAAGTCGCCGTCGCCCAGCTGGTAGATCGCCACCGGCTCGTCGATGTCCTTCAACCGGTGCTCCCCCAGACCCACCAGATCGGCGTGTCTGGTCAACGCAGCGGTCGAGGCCGAGACGACGACCTGGCCCCCGTGCGCCGCGGCAGCGATCCGAGCTGCCCGGTGCACTTCGAGTCCCACGTATCCCGTCTCCCCGACGGTCACCTCGCCCGTGTGGACGCCGATCCGCACATGCAGCCCGAGTTCGGGCAGAGCCGCTTGCACCTCGCTCGCAGCACGAAGCGCGCCCGACGCGGTCGGGAACGCCACGAAGAACGCGTCGCCGGCCGTCTCGACCTCCACACCGCCGTGGGCAGCCCACGCCTCACGACAGACGCTGTGATGCCTCGACAAGAGGTCCCCGTACCGGTCCGATCCGAGCTCCGCGAGCATGCGGGTCGAGCCCTCGATGTCCGTGAACACGAACGTCACCGTTCCCGCGGGAAGATCGCGCCGCACCCCGAGAGCTTCGCCCCGCGCCGGGGCGATGTCCAGAGCGGACCTGCTGCTAGAGCGGGCGGTCGAGCTTCGCACGTCGGCGTTTCGCACCGACGTAGTGCCACAGCTCGCCAAGGCCGATCGTCGCGAGGAAGACGAGCCCGACGGCGAGCATCATGAGGACGACGTCCTTGCCCTCCTCGGCGGCATCCGCCAGGAACCAGAGCGCGGCGAGCATCGCGGCGATGCTATACGAGCCGAGCCGCGTGCGCGGCAAGCGCGACGTCGACCGGCGCGTCGCCCGCGGTCGTACGTGCGAGGCGCTCGAGCGGCCCGTGGTCGCGTTCGTCCCGCAGCGACGAGCGGGCCACATCTAGGCCGCCGCGCCCGAGGAGCGCCGCCGTCGCCGCCCAGGCGGCGCCGTCGCCGTCCAGGCCGTCCGCGCGGGCTTGCGCGCAGAGCGAGAGCAGCGCCGCGACATCGCCCACGGCAGTTGTCGAGCCCGTCTCCGCGATCCGGACGAGCCCGTGCGCGAGAAGTGCGTCACCGAGGAGGAGCGCGATGTCGTCGTCCGCCGGCGCGAACAGGCGCGCGCGCCCGTAGTGGAGGAGATAGCCCTCGTAGATGGTCTCGATCCCGAGCGCGAAGCGCGGCTCGGAGAGGAGCGGGGAGAACACGGGAAGCGGCTCGCGCGTCGCCGGCCCGAGCAAGGCCTCGGCCCAGAGCGTGCTCTCGCGCGCCGCCCCTTCCGCGATCGCGTCGAACAGCGCGTCCGAAGCGACGGCGCTCACGGCCGGGCGAACGCCTCGACTGCCGCAACCGTCCGGTCGACGTCCTCGTCGGTGTGGGCGGTCGACGGGAAGAGGCATTCGAACTGCGACGGCGGCACGTAGACGCCTTCAGCGAGCAGATGCCGAAAGAGCACCCCGAACCGCTCGGTGTCGGCGGCCGCCGCGTCGTCGTAGTTCCGCACCGGGCCGTCGGCGCAGAACAGCGTCAACATGCCCCCGACTCGCTGGACGGTGCCGAACGGAGCGAGGCCCGCCTCGAGCCGTGCTCCGAGCCGCTCGAGCTCGTCGTACACGCTCCCGTCGCGCAGACGGCGGAGGACCGAGATCCCCGCTGCCGTCGCGAGTGGGTTCCCGGCGAGCGTCCCGGCCTGGTAGACGGACCCGACGGGCGCGAGCTGCTCCATCAGGTCGGCACGCCCCCCGAACGCCGCCGCGGGGAGCCCGCCGCCGACGATCTTGCCGAGGATCGTGAGGTCGGGTATCACGCCGTAGCGCTCCTGCGCCCCGCCGCGGGCGACCCGGAACCCGGTCATCACCTCGTCGAAGACGAGCAACGCGCCCGTCGCGTCGGCGAGCATGCGGAGCGCCTCGAGGAAGCCGGGTGCGGGCGGGACGCACCCCATGTTCCCCGCGACGGGCTCGACGAGGATCGCCGCGAGGCCCTCGCCGTAGCGCTCGCAGGCCGCGGCGACGCCGTCGACGTCGTTGAACGAGCAGACGATCGTGTCCGCCGTGACCGCGGTGGGGACGCCGGGTGTCGACGGGATCCCGAGGGTCATCACTCCGGAGCCGGCGCTCGCGAGGAGCGCGTCGACATGGCCGTGGTAGCAGCCGGCGAACTTGATCACGCGGTCGCGCCGTGTCGCCGCCCGCGCGAGCCGGAGCGCGCTCATCGAGGCCTCTGTCCCCGAGGAGACGAGCCGCACCATCTCGACCGAGGGCACGGCGTCGACGATCTCGGCCGCGAGCTCGACCTCGGCCTCGGTCGGCGCGCCGAACGTCGTTCCCCGCGCGGCCGCATCTTCGACCGCGGCGAGCGTCTCGGGGTCGGCGTGCCCGAAGATCAGCGGCCCCCAGGACTGCACCCAGTCGACGTAGCGGTTGCCGTTGACGTCCTCGATCCAGCCACCCTCGCCCCGCCGCACGAAGACGGGCTCGTCGAGGCCGACCGCGCGCATCGCGCGAACGGGCGAGTCGACGCCGCCCGGAATCAATCTCGTGGCTCGCCGCCAGAGGTCCGACCGCGTCGTCAGAGCCACCGCGCGAGGTCTCCGGCCCAGTACGTGACGATCGTCCCCGCGCCCGCCCGCTTGATCGCGGTGAGCGTCTCGAGCGCCGCCCGCGGCTCCTCGAGATGGCCGGCGGCGACGGCGGCGCGGACCATCGCGTACTCGCCCGAGACCTGATACGCCCACACGGGGCAGTCGAACCGCTCGCGCACGGTGCGGATCACGTCGAGGTACGGCAGCGCGGGCTTCACCATCACGACGTCGGCGCCCTCGTCGAGGTCGAGCGCGCACTCACGGAGCGCCTCGCGGACGTTGGCCGGATCCATCTGGTAGCCGCGACGGTCGCCGAACGCGGGCGTGGACTCCGCGACCTCGCGGAAGGGACCGTAGAAGGCGGAGGCGTACTTCGCCGCGTAGGAGACGATCGGCGTCTCGGGGAGCACTTCCCGGATCGCGCCCACGCGACCGTCCATCATGTCGCTCGGGCACACGGCGTCGGCTCCCGCCTCGACATGGCTCACCGCCGTCCGTGCGAGCAGCTCGATCGTCTCGTCGTTCGCGACCGTGTCGCCCTCGAGCACGCCGCAGTGGCCGTGGTCCGTGTACTCGCAGAGGCAGACGTCCGTCAGCAACGTCAGGCCGGGGGCCTCGGCCCTGAGGGCCCGGAGCGCCCGCTGGACGATCCCGTCGGCGTCCCATGCGCCCGAGCCCTCGTCGTCCTTCTCCTCCGGGATGCCGAACAGGAGGACGGCTCGAACCCCGGCCGAGGCGAGGGCGCCCGCCTCGCGGACGAGCTCGTCGACCGACCGCTGCGCGATCGCAGGCAGGCCTTCGACCGGCCGCACGACGCCCTCGCCCGGGCAGGCGAAGAGCGGCATCACGACGTCGTCGAGCGACAGCGCGGTCTCGCGGACGAGCGCGCGCAGGGAGTCGGTGCGCCGCAGCCGCCGCAGACGGGTGGTGGGAAACGCGCTCATCGCCCAAGCCTACGACCCGGAGACCGCGCGGGGCGGCTCCGGCGTGTCGGACTGGCCCACGTCGACCTCCACGGCGACCGGCCGGGTCGTGGGCTCCTCCCAGGACTCGAGGTCGATCCGCTCCCCGAAGAACTCCCAGACCGCGCGGCCCGCGGCCATCGTCGGCAGCGCGACGAGGACGCCCGGGATGCCGTACAGCGCCCCTCCCGCCAGCAGCCCGAAGATCACGAGCAGCGGGTGGAGGCGGAGGGCGCTCGCCATCACGTTCGGGACGACCACGTGGCCTTCGATCTGGTAGATGAAGACGAAGAGCGCCGCGACCCAGAGCACGCCGATCGGGTCGACCACGAGCGCGTAGATCGCGGGCGGGACGGCCGAGAGCCAGGGGCCGATGTACGGGATCACCTCGACGAACGCCGTCCAGAGGCCGAACAGCAGCGCATAGCGTTCCGCGCCCTCGACGAGCCCGGTCGTGCCGAGGATCCACATGCCGACGCCGGCACTCGTGCCGATCACGATCGAGAGGATCGCCTGGCCCTTCACGTAGCCCCAGAGGGCGCGCTCGATCCGCTGGGTGAGTGGGAGGCCGCCGTGGGGTGGGAAACGCCGGTCGATCGACGCCTCGAGTCGCGGCATGTCGAGCAGCATGTAGATCGAGATGACGACGACGAGGATGACCGAAAAGACAAAGAGGATCACCGACTTGGCGGCGCCCTGGGCGAACGAGATCGCGTCCTGGGCGTACTTCGACACGTCGCCGGCGCCGATCGAGTCCGTCAGGTCGTTGAGCTGCTGCTCGAGCTTGACTCCCTCGAGCCCATGCGTGTCGAGCCACTGCTGCAGGCGGTCGACGTCGATCTCCGCCCCCGTCTTCCCGCTGGCCGGGTTCTCCTCGGTGAGGTACGCGTCGATCCGGTCCGCCGCCGAGCGGGTCTCCGACACGACGACCGTGCCGAGCGCGACGAGGAGCGCGATGAACGCCGTCGCGAAGATCACCGAGACGACTGCGACCGCGACGCCGCGGGGAAGGCGGAGCCGGGTGAGGTCGCGAACGAGCGGGTTGAGAGTGAACGCGATCACCGCGGCCGTCAGGAAGAGGAAGATGACGTGCCCGAGCGCCTCGGCGACCAGGAATCCGAGCAGCAGGAGCACCGGAAGGCCGACGAGCTGGATCCACCGCGGGATCCGGATCGTCGGTGGCGCCGTCACGCAGCGATCGTAGCCCCCTCGCGCCCCGCCCACAGCGCCGGAAACCCGCTGCAGTGTGCGCTACCGTGGCGCCGATGGCCTCGCCGCGCTCCCGGCAAGCCGCGCGTCTCCGCGATCGCAGACGCCGCGCTCAACGGCGCGCGCGGCGGCTCGTGGTGCTCTCGGTGCTCGGTGTCCTGGGCCTGGTGACGCTCCTCTTCACGGCGTTCGGCTCGAGCGGCTCTTCCAACGTGGCGGCGCCGATCGCGATCGAGACCGTGTCCTCGGCCGACGCGGCCGCCGTCCGCCCGCGGCCACAGGTACTCGCGTCGATCGGCAACCTGCGTGTGCAGCTGCCCGTCGCGGCCGGGGCGCTCACGGCGATCGGCTTCCACGGCTCGGGCGACGGCTCGCTCTCGCTCCAGCCGGTCGGCCGCCAGGCGAACGAGGGCCTCCTCGCGCGGCTCTGGCGGCGGATCGCGGGGAACGGACGCCAGTCGCCGCGCTGGTATCAGCTCGAGGGCGGCCCAGCGGGAACGAACGTCCTCGACGTCGGGACCGCGCCCGGCACCGACGTCTACGCACCCGTCAAGGGATCGGTGATCGCCGTCTCGGATCTCGTGATCGGCGGCAAGCGCGTCGGCAGCCGCATCGACCTACGCCCGTCGGAGGCGCCGTCGGTGATGGTGTCCGTCGAGAACGTCCGGCCCGATCCCGCGATCGTCGTCGGCACTCCCGTGCTCGCGGCGACCTCGAAGCTCGGCACCGCGGTCGACATCGCCTCGGTCGAAAAGCAGGCGCTCGCCGCGCACGCGCCGGAGGGCGGCAACAACGTCTCGATCGCGGTCTACCCCTCGCCCGGATCGCTGCCCTAGGCTCGCCGCGTGCGGATCCTCTTCGTCGGCGACGTCGTCGGACGGCCGGGGCGCGACGCGGTCGAGGCTCTGCTTCCGGGCCTCCGCGAGCGGCTCGACGTCGACGCGTGCATCGTCAACGGCGAGAACGTCGCAAACGGCGTCGGGATCACGCCGCGCCTCGCCGAGCGGCTGCTCGCCGCCGGAGCCGACGCGCTCACCCTCGGCAACCACGCCTGGAGGCGCGAGGAGATCGGGCCGTACCTCGCCTCGTCTCCGAAGATCGTGCGCCCGGCGAACTTCCAGGTCTCCGCGCCCGGCCGCGGGCTGACCGTGGTCGAGGGGCGGCAGGGCACCTTGGTCGCCGTCGTCAACCTGCTCGGCTCGCTCTTCCTCGAGCCGGCGCACAGCATGTGGGAGATCGTCGACGAGCTCGTCGAGGAAGCCCGTGCGACGACGCCCGTCGTCGTCGTCGACGTGCACGCCGAGGCGACGAGCGAGAAGGTCGCCCTCGCCGCGTGGCTCGACGGCCGCGCGACGGCCGTGCTCGGGACGCACACGCACGTCCAGACCGCCGACGCGCGAATCCTTCCCGGGGGAACGGCCGCGCTGACCGACGTCGGGATGACCGGCCCGCACGACTCCGTGATCGGCGTCGAAACGGGCCTCGCGATCAGGCGGATGCGAACCGGGATGCCGGTCCGGTTCGAGACGGCGTCCGCGGGCGTGCGGCTCGAAGGCGCGCTCGTCACGTGCGACCCGGAGACGGGGCGGGCGAGCGCGATCGAGCCGGTTCGGGCTCCCTGGCCGGCCACATGAGGGTGGCGAGCAGGGCGAGCAGCGTGAGCCCGCGGGCGAGGACGGCCCACGACGACAGCGGGTCGAACTCCTTCACGAGCTCCCAGTAGCGGGCGGGGAACCACAGCGCCGTGAGCGCGCACGCGAGCGCCGTGAGCCAGAGTGCGGCGCGGCTGCGGATGCCGCCGACGAGCGGCACGAGGAGAACGAGCCAGACGAGGAACTGGGGCGAGAGCACCTTGCTCAGGGCGACGAAGGCGACGACCGACGCGGCCGCGTGTCGGACGAGCCGCTCGACGGTCGCGGGGCCCCGGGCGAACGAGACCCACACGAGCGCGAGCGCTGCGGCCTGGGCGATCCCCTGGAGGACGGCGAGCGCGTCGGCGCCCGTGCCGCGCAGGTTCTGCGAGCCGCTTCCCGACGCCCATTCGAGGTCGATCCCTGCGGCCTGGTGCAGCGCGAGGAGGACGCCGGCGCCCACGCTCTCGATCTGGAGCGGCCGGCCGAGCTGGCGTCCGAGCGAGTCGAGCACGCCGTCCGGGCCGACGAGCAGGAAGGGCAGGTAGGCGACGGCAACCGGTGCGAGGGAGAGCGCGACGACGACGGTGAGCTCGCGTCGTCCTCCCTTCCGCCAGGCCACGACTCCGAGAAGAGGGAGGAGCACCGCCGGGTAGAGCTTCACGGCGATGCCGAGCCCCACGACGACTGCCGCTGCGCGCAGCCTCCCCCCGATCAGCAGCACGAGAGCTCCGGCCACGAGCGCGGCGGGCACGAGGTCGAAGCGGGTGAGGATGACGCCGCCGAGGAACGCGGGCAGCACGGCGACGACGGCGAGCGTGGTCCGCCGATCGTCACGCGCCCGTCCGAGCCGCCGCAGCCCGGCGGCGAGCAACAGCACGCCGATCGCGCCCGCGACCGCCATCTCGGCGGCGAACACGACGCGGTATCCCGAGAGCGAGTCGCTCACGAGCGCCGGCAGGACGAGCGCCGGCAGCGCTCCCGGCGGGTACTCGAACTCGAAGTCGCGGTACGGGACGAGCCCGCCGGCGAGCCGTTCGCCGTAGGCGTGGTAGAGCGGGATGTCCGTGACCGCGTGACCGGAGACCTGCCAGGCGACAGTCGCGGCGACGGCCACCGTCACGAACACCGCGCTCGCAAGGACCGCGTCCGTGGGGGGCCGGCGGCTCAGCTACGGCTCCACGACGGGGCGCGTCCGAGGCAGGAAGAGCGCGAGCAGCACGAACGGCAGCACCCAGGGAAGGTAGAGGTACGACCAGTGCGTCAGCGCGAGCTCGAACGAGAGCAGGAGCGCGGCGGTGAGCGCGGCGAGCTCGAGCGGCTGCTTGTCCCGCGGCACGGCCGCCGCAACGCCGGCGAGGACGATGACCCCGAGCTGGACGACCGTCTGGAGCGACGCGAGGTCCGGGATCCCCGCGGCGTGGTACTGCCCCCAGTCCCAGATCGAGAACGGCGAGTCCCGCTCGAGCTGGAAGGCGAGCGTCCGGTCCCAGAACCGGTGCAGCGCCCCGCTGAGAGAGGGGTCGAGGAGAAGGATCGAGAACGCGAGAGCGGTCGCGGCGAGGAACGCTCCGGCGAAGCGGGCGAGGTGCGACGGGCGTAGCCCCGAGCGGTAGGTGAGCCAGAGTGGCGCCACGATCAGGGCGGCGAACTTCGTCCACGCGGCGAGCGCGCAGGCCGTGCCACGAGCGACGGGCGAGGATGCGAGCCAGAAGCCCCACACGAGGATCGCGGGCATGATCGCGTCGTTCGTGTTCGACATGAGCGCGTAGGCCGTGAAGGGATAGGCCGCCCACCCGAACGCGAGCGCGGCGGCGAGCCGCGGCCCGCCGTGACGCCGGCCGACGAGCACGAGACCGGCCAGGGCGAGGAGGTCGAAGGCGATGGCGGTCGTATGCGCCGCTGGGAGCTCGTCCCACTTGCCGCTCCAGCCGAAGACGAGGACGGCGGGGACGTACGCGAGGTAGGCGACAGGCCCGTACGTGTCGCCGCGCGGGTTGGCGGACTCGCAGCGGCCGTTCGACTGGATCCGCTCGCGGATCTCGCCGTCCGCTCCGGCCGGGCCGCAGGGCCTGCGGTCGTCCTCGACCGGCATCGCCCCGTACGGGGCGCGACCGTCGAGGATGCGGTCGGCGCCGATCACGCCCGCGTAGCCGACGTCGATCACCGTCCGCTCGTTGTCCACGTTGAGGCCGACGCGGAAGCCGACGAGGAAGAGCGTCGCCGCGGCGAGCGCCCAGACGGGCCAGCGCGGCAGGCCGACGCCCGGCCGTGAGCGCGGCCGGAAGCCGATCCACGCGGTGCGCACCGCGAGGTAGACGAGCGGCGGCGTCGCGAGCGCGGCACTCTGGACCACCTGGCCGCGGTTGAAGAACGCGAGCGAGACGCCGAAGGAGAGCAGGACGAGCAGGTCGAGCGTCCGCACCGTCAGCGGGCGGCGGACGTCGACGAGCCCGATCAGGAAGAGCGCCGAGAGCCCGAGCCAGACGGGCCACGAGGTGAGCAGCTTGCCCCCGAACGCACCGGGGCGCCCGCGTGCCATCTTCCAGGCCACCTGGGGCCCGGTCCAGGCCTCGGTCACCGACCCGGAGGTGTCCGAGACGACGCCGGTCGCAACCTCGCCGGCGTCGCCCGACCAGACGTGGACGGTCCAGGTCCGTGTGCGGCGGTCGAACGTCGCGTCGGTCTGGGGCCGGGGCGGGTAGCGGTCGAGCCAGGCGGAGACCTTCGGGTACTGCAGGAACAGGCCGACGACTGCGTCCTCCGTAAGCCGCGGCTTGGCGGCGGAGGGTGCGAAGGGCGTCTCGACCAGCCTGCCCTCGGCGTCGTAGACCGGGCCAACGGCGGTGGGGCTCGCGGCGCTCGCCGCGTGCGCGAGCAGGAGGCACAGGAGCACTGCGAGAACGGCGGCCACGCCGCCGCGCCGCCGCCGCCTCAGCGCATGCACTGGTCGCCGATCAGCGGCGGTGCCGGAACGACCACAGCTTGTTGCCGACGAAGTTGACCGGCGTGACGAGCATGATCGCGAGCGCCTGCGACACGACCTCGCCGAGGCCGGCCTGGACGAGAGCGTGCAGGACGAGGAGGTTCGCGCCGAGCGCGATGGTCGAGACGACGAGGAAGCGGAGCCCCTGGAAGACGACGTGGCCGCGCTGGCCGCGGAACGTCCAGAGGCGGTTCCAGACGTAGTTGTTGGTGACGGCGACGAGGAACGATCCGATCGCGGCCGGCACGTAGTGGAAGCCCGCTCCCTCGAGCAGCAACGTGTAGACGATCAAGTTGACGACGTAGCCCGTCGCGCCGACGACGCAGAACTTGACGAGCTGCTCCCAGTTGCCACGGTGCCGGAGCGCCGCGTCCACGCGGCCGCGCGGCAGCTCGCGTGGCGTCGTCACCGTTCCCTCGTCCATGTCGCCGGGCGAGCGTAGCGGGCGCCCCGGCTCGCAGTGGCTTTCTCAACCCTCCACAAGGGGAACGAAGCGGCAGGCGAGGGATGCGGTCTCGACGGGGCCGCCGGCGGTCTGCACGATCCGCACGAGGCGCTGCCCACGTCGCCCGCCGCGGGGGAGCACCATCCTCCCTCCGAGTATGAGCTGCTCGAGCAGCGCCGGCGGCACGCGGTCGGTCGCGGCGGCGACTGCGATCGCGTCGAAGGGCGCGCGGTCCGCGACGCCGAGACTGCCGTCGCCCACGCGAAGCTCGACGCGACGGTGCCCGGTCAGCTCGAGCGCGCGCCGCGCTCGCGCGGCGAGCGCGGGAATCCGCTCGATCGAGACGACGCTCCCCGCGAGCTCGTCGAGGACGGCCGCGGCGTAGCCCGAGCCGGTGCCGACGTCCAGCACGTGCTCGCTGCCCTCGAGCTCGAGCAGCTCGCACATCGTCGCCACGATGAAGGGTTGCGAGATCGTCTGAGCCTCGCCGATCGGCAGCGCCGCGTCGTCGTACGCGACGCCCGCGAGCTCGGGGGGCACGAAGGCCTCGCGCGGCACGCGGGCCATCGCGGCGAGCACGCGCTCGTCCGAGATCCCCCGTCGCCGCAGCTGCCGCTCGACCATGCCCGCGCGACGCGGATCGTGCTCCGTGCCGGCCACGTGCGTCACGCCGCGCGCCGTAGCGCGTACCCGGGCGCCTCGACGCCGAAGTGCCCGAGGATCGCCGGCGCGACGTCGACGATGCTCCGGGGCGGGCTCCCCGCGAGACCGGCGGTCAGCATCGGCACCAGCGAGTCGCCCGCGACGAGCGACCCGTGCGAGCCCCCGCCGCGATGGTGGCGGCCGCCGAGGTCCTCGAACTCCCAGGTCTCCGCGGCGGAGACGACCACGTCGCCGGCGTTGACGCAGCGAAGCGCCGCGGCCGCTCGCGCGACGGCGTCCGGATGGTCGAGCACGGCGGAGTCGCCCTCGAGCACCGCCCCGTCGAGGCGGAGCTCGGCTCCGTCGCGACGGGCGACCACGACGCCGTCCTCGCGGAACAGCGCGACGTCCACCGACGGCTCGCCGTCGAGGCGCTCCGCGAGCGCTCTCGCCCCAGGCGCGCGCGGGCCGAGCCGGTAGACGTGCGCGGCGCGGTTCGAGGCCGCGACGAGCGTGTCGGCATCGTGCCGGAACCGGTCGCCGAGCCGGGCGACGTCGCGGACCGACGTCTGGCCGTGGTCGGACATCACGATCAGCGCATACCGCGTGAGGAACTCGTCCACGCCTCCGGCGGCGCGCACGAGGTCGCCGATCGCCTCGTCGCTGCGCGCGAGCACCGCCTCCGCCGCATCGGGCCCGGACGCGTGCGAGGCGTAGTCGTAGTCGGAGAGATAGAGCAGCATGAAGTCGAAGCCGTCGCGCGTCACGAGCCAGCGCCCGACCGCGGCGGCGTAGGCGTCGATCGTTCCCGCCGCACGGTTGCGGAAGGACAGCGGCGCGCCGGTGCGCTCGCTCTGGAAGAGGTTGTAGAAGAAGAACCGCTCGGGGCCGAGCACCGGGCCGAGGAACGGGACCGTCGGCCGGTGGCGCGTCCGGCCGCGATACGCGGTGAAGTTGACCGACGCAGTCCGGATCCCGGCGTCGGCGAGCGCCTCGAAGACCGTCACAGCGCTCCGACCGAGATGCTCGGCGTTCATCCCGACGAGGGTGTCGCGGAGCGCACGGCCAAGGCCCGCCGCGCGCGCGGCGCCGAACGATGACCCGTACTCCACGAGCCGTCCTTCGCCGCGATGCCACCAGACGAGGTGCGGGATCTCGTGGACGTCGGGGTGTGCGCCGGTCGCGATCGACGAGAGGCAGACCGGCGTGAGAGAAGGGAACGTGCTGGTCGCCCGGCCGAGCGTCGCGCGCTCGGCAAGCGCCGTCAGCGCCGGCGTCGACGAGGTGCCGAGCGAGGCCTCGAGCATCGTCGGCGTGAGCCCGTCGATCACGACGAGGACGAGCTTCGCGGGGCCCTTCACTTGGCGAGCGTGCGGAGCCCCGCATGGCGCTCGGGCTCGCGCCGGGCCTGTCTCGCGGCCGCCGCGGGCACGAGCACTGCGATGACGTACCCAACGACCGGGATCAGGGCGAGGAGCGCGACCGCGATCGAGGCGCTCCCGACGAGGAACGCCGTGCCGCCAGGGGTGCCGCCGCGACGCAGCGCGCCGCGGGCGATCAGCGACGCGGACACGGCGCCGATCACCCCGCCGATCAGGGCGCCGGGGAGCCCGATCCACCCCTTGACGAGCAGCCCGGCGAGTGCGCCGACCGCGAGCGCGCCGAGCACCGACGTGAGGAGCCCGTAGCGCCACGCTGCGAAGAGCCCGGCGAGCAACAGGCCGGCCGCCACGCCGAGCCCGAGCGTGATCCCGATCTCGTACCAATCGCCCACGCGCCGGATTGTACGGGGCAGCCGTGGCCGCCCCGTACTCCCGGGGGCCCCTCGGTCAGGTCGTGATGTCGGCGCGGATCTCGCCGCCGGGGAAGTCACCGGCGCCGGTGTTGGTCCCGTCGACACCGTCGTTCGTGTGCAGGTTCACGTACGCGTGCCCCGTGCTCATCGCCGTGACGAGATCGGCGAGCGGATGGCCCGCGAGCGGCCCGACGAGGTTCGCGGCGGTGATGGTCCCTTCGGCGAGCACACCGTTCGTGCGGCCGGCGCCGAAGGGGCCGGGGACGGGTGTCGTCGAGGGGTAGAGCCAGACGACGATCGGGCCGTTGACGCCCGGCGCCTCCATGTGGATGTGCGACATGAAGACGTTGTCGATGTTCGAGGCGATCAGCTTGTACTCGAGCGAATCTCCGTCCTTCGAGAGGTGGAAGATCGCCTGCGCCTGGCCCTGCGTGTCCCTCGGCGGGACCTCCTGCGAGCCGTTCGCGTGATCGCTCCAGTTCCGGTTGAGCCCGGCGGCGGCGACGCCGATGGCGACGAGGCCGAGCACGAAGACTCCGAGGAGCAGCCTCCCTCGCATTGTTCTCCCCTTTACGGTCGTAGGGCGTCGATACGACCGGTACTACGCGGGCGGGTCGCCGCCGGATTGCAGCTGCGTGATCACGTCGAGGCAGAAGGCCGCCGCCCGCGCGCCGTCGACGACGCGGTGGTCGAAGCTGACCGAGACGTTGCCGACCGGCCGGACGACGACGGCGCCGTCGCGGACGACCGGCCGCTGCGCGATTCGGTGGAGCCCGAGGATCGCGACCTCGGGATGATTGACGAGCGGCGTCACGAAGAGACCGCCGAGCTTGCCCGCGCTCGTGACCGTGAACGTCGAGTCGCGCAGCTCCTCGGCCGCGAGCTTGCCTGACCTTGCCGCGTCCGCGAGCCGCGCGACCTCCACGGCGATCTCTTCCACCGGGCGGCGCTCGCAGCCGCGGACGACGGGGACGACCAGCCCGCCGTCCGTCTGCACCGCGACGCCGACGTCGACGCGCTCGAGCAGCACGATCTCGTCTCCCTCGAGCCGGGCGTTGAGCTCCGGGAACCGGCCGAGCGCCGAGGCCGAGGCGTGAATCGCGAGCGGCACGAGGAGCGCGAGGTCGACCCCGCTGAAGTCGCATTCCTCGACGAAGGTGACGGCCGGGACCTCGCGGTGGGTGCGGGTCACCTGTTCGACGATCGCACGGCGGATGCCGCGGACGGGGACCCGCCTGCCCGCGCTCGCCCCCGCTGCTGCGCGCACGTCGTCCTCGACGATCCGGCCGCCGGGCCCGCTGCCGCGCAGCCCGACGAGCTCGACGCCGAGCTCCTTCGCGAGCTGTCGCACCGCCGGTGTTGCTCTGACGGCGGCGGTCGGGTCGGCGGGAACGACGGCGACGATCGGTTCGCTCGCAGCCTCGCCGCGCTGCTCGTCGGGCTCGACCGCGCGCAGGAGCTGCTCGCCCTCCTCCCCGATCACGACGAGGACTGCCCCGACCGGCGCGACGTCGCCTTCTGCGACGAGGATCTTGAGCACCGTTCCCGCCCGCGGCGAGGGGATCTCGACCGTCGTCTTGTCCGTCTGGATCTCGACGAGCGGCTGATCCTCGTCGACCCGGTCGCCCTCCTCGACGAGCCAGCGCGCGATCTCGCCCTCGGTGAGCCCCTCCCCCAGATCGGGCAGCTTGAACTCGTACGCCACGGCCGGGAGGGTAGTGCGGTTCTCGGGTCGCCGCTAGAAGGCGAGCACGCGGCGCACGGCATCGCTGACGCGCTCGACCGACGGCATGTACCAGTCCTCGAGCTGCCAGTACGGGTACGGCACGTCGTACCCCGTGACGCGGAGCACCGGGCCGTGGAGGTCGAGGATCGCGCGCTCGGCGAGCAAAGCGGCCACCTCGGAGGCGAAGCCGCACGTGCGCGGCGCCTCCTGCACCACGACGCACTTCCCCGTCTTCCGCACGGACGCCAGGAGCGACTCCTCGTCGAGCGGCTTCAGCGTGCGGAGGTCGAGCACCTCGGCCGAAACCTCCGCGGCCAGCGCGTCCGCCGCCCGTTCGCAGACGCCGACCATCGCGCCCCACGCGACGAGCGTGACGTCGCTGCCCTCCCGTGCCACCCGCGCCCTGCCGAGCTCGACGACGTGCTCGCCCTCCGGGACCGCGCCGCGCGCGGTGCGGTAGACGAGCTTCGGCTCGAGCACGACGACCGGGTCCGGGTCGCGGATCGCCGCGGCGAGCAGCCCCTTCGCGTCTGCCGGCGTGGCCGGGACCGCGACCTTGACGCCCGGCGCGTGGACGTAGTACGTCTCGGGCGAGTCGTCGTGGAGCTCCGGCGCGCGGACGCCGCCGCCGTAGGGCATCCGCACGACGAGCGGGAACGCCATTGTCCCGCCGGTGCGCCAGCGGTAGCGGCCGACGTGGTTGATCAGCTGGTCGAGGCAGGGGTAGGAGAAGGCGTCGTACTGCATCTCGACGACGGGCCGCCAGCCGGCCATGCAGAGCCCGACCGCGGCGCCGAGGATCCCGGCCTCGGAGAGCGGCGTGTCGACGCACCTGTTGGCGCCGAAGGCGTCGCGGAGGCCGCTGGTCGCCCGGAAGACGCCGCCGAGGCGCCCCACGTCCTCGCCCAGCACCATTACCGAATCGTCGCGGGCGAGCTCGACGTGCAGCGCGTCGTTGACCGCCTCCACGAGGAGAAGCTCGCGGGTCGCCACCGCGGTCGCGCTCACGCGTGCACCCTTCGGAGCTCCTCGAGGTCGTGCGCGAGCGACGCGGGCGGATTCGCGTACGCGTGCGAGAAGACGAGCTCCGGGTCGGGCGGTGCTTCGTCCTCGGCCGCCTGGATCGCCGCGCGCATGGTCGCGAGCGCTTCCTCTCGAACAGAGTCGATGCGTGCGTCGTCCAGCAGGCCGAGCCGGGTCAGGTACGCCTCGTAGAGCGCGACGCAGTCGCGTTCCTGCTCCGCAGCCACGCGGTCGGGGTCGATGTAGAGGCTCGGGTCGTCGGCGGTGGCATGCGGCGCCGAGCGGTACGTGACGGCCTCGACGAAGGTCGGGCCTTCGCCAGCGCGGGCGCGCGCGACCCCTTCCCGCACGGCCTCGTACACCGAGAGCACGTCGTGCCCGTCGACGCGGAGGCCGGGCATCCCGTACCCGACCGCCTTGTCGGCGAGCCGTGCGGCTGCGGTCTGCGCGCTGAGCGGCGTCGAGATCGCCCACTGGTTGTTGTTGCAAACGAGGACGAGCGGTGCCTTGACGACCGCTGCGATGTTCGCCCCCTCGTGGAACGCCCCCTCGGACGTCGCGCCGTCGCCGAAGAGGACGGCGGCGACGGCATCCGAGCCTTTGAGCGCGAGGCCCCACGCGAGCCCTGCGGCATGCGGCACCTGCGTCGCGATCGGGACGCAGATCGATGCGACGTTGACGTCCTCGGGGTTCCACCAGCCGGACGGGTGGCCGCGCCACCACTGGAGCACCGTCGCGGCCGGCAGCCCGCGGAGCAGCCCGATCGCCGAGTCGCGGTAGCTCGGGAAAATCCAGTCGCGCCGCTCGAGCGCATGGACGAGCCCGGCCTGGATCGCCTCGTGCCCGCGGTAGATGGCGTACGTGCCGATCCGGCCCTGGCGGTGGTAGACCACGGACCGCTCGTCGTACGTGCGAAGGAGGACGAGTGAGCGGTGGAGCTCGAGGAGCGCGTCGTCGTCGAGCCCCTCGACCCGTCGGTCGGGCTCGTTCCCGTCGCCGATCACCCTTCGAAGGCCCTGTTCGACGGCGTCCATCACATGAAGTGAAACAGCGTTTCCCTTTTGCTGTCAAGCCGGTCTCAGAGACGGGTGCCGTCAAGTCGGCCCGAACCGACGCGTCTCTTCCGCGAAGCACAGCGAGATCGATGCTCGTACGTGCAGGGAGAACGAGCCTGTGGAGCGACCGGCATTCATTCGGCACGTTTCGGGGTTGACAGAAAACAGTCTCTGAGGCTGTTCTTCGCCCTGCGCATCGCGCTCCCACGAACCCTGCGAGACTGCGCCGCGATGCCACCCGCACCGAGCTTCGAGGTCGAGCCCGTCCGTGCGACACGGACGTTCGAGGCTGCGATCGAGCATCTCACCGAGGCGATCGAGCGCGCCGGCCTGCGCACCGGCGACCGGCTCCCCAACGAGGGCGCGCTCGCCGAGCAGCTCGGAATCTCGAAGCCGACGCTCCGCCAGGCGCTGCGCGTCCTGGAGCTGTCGGGCCTCGTCGAGGTGCGCCGCGGGAAGTCGGGCGGGATCTTCGTGGTCACCGACCTCGTTCCGTCGGTGGCGATCTTCACGGCGGTGAAGCTCGAGGAGGAGGCCGCCGTCGACGTCCTTCGGGCGCGCCGCGTCCTCGAGCGCGCCGTCGTCCACGAGGCGATGCGCATGGCGACGCCCGCCGACCTCGTGGAGCTCGAACGGACGATCGAGCTCCTCGAGCGGCATCTCGGGGAGCGACCGAGTGTGATGCGCGCAGACGCGATGTTCCATCGCGCCCTCGTGCGCAGCTGCCGCAACGAGACGATCCAGACGGCGATGCGTGGAGTCGCACGCGGGCTCTCGCCGATCCGGGACGCGTACTCGGGCGGCGTCGCCTACGACGGTCGCACGCTCGAGGTCCACCGCCGCCAGATCGACGCGATGCGGCGGCACGACGGGGACGCGCTCGAGCAGGTGCTCGACGAGCACTTCCGCATGCTCGAGACCCAGTTCGCGAAGGGAATCGGACGCCGCTGGTCGGACCTCTTCGGCCCGCGCGCCCGCCGCGCCGGCTAACCGCCCGAGCCGGGCACGAGAGCGTCCACCGCGCGCGGCTCCGACTCGAACACCGCCTCGACCACGTCGCCGAGGTCTTCGCCGTCGATCTGCAGCGGCATCGGTTCGTCGCAGCGAACGACGACGCGCTCCATGTCGTGGAGGACGGTCAGGCCGGGACGCCCGACGGCGCCGCGGCGGAGTTCGACGAGGAGGCGCGGGATCCCACCGGGGCTCACCGCGCGGGGCGCGACGACGTCGAGGCCCAGGTCGAACGAGGCACCGCGCGACACTCGGATGGGGACCTTGCCGGCGTAGGTGTAGGGATCGCAGTTCGCGACGAGAGCGAACGCCGCCCGTCCAGCGCCTTCGATTTCGAGCGACGGCGGGAAGCGGCCCCGCCGCGCGGTGACGAGGCCGACCGCGGCCCGCACGAACGCTGCGTCGCCGGGACGGCGGCCGTCGTCGGCACGACCCTGCTCATCGATGCGTCGAACGAGCTCCGCGTCGAAACCGATGCCTGCGTTGAACGCGAAGCGCCGGCCGTTGACCCGGCCGAGCCCGATACGCCGCGTCGCTCCC
>NZ_DATMBZ010000097.1:0-19038 GCF_035558935.1 Gaiella sp.
CGCCCGCGACACGGCACCCCATGCGGCGGAGATCGCAGTACGCGGCGCGGCGAAGCCGTTCGCGGGCGACCGGCCGATGTTCACGACGATCGCGCCCGGGGTGCCGGGCCGGGACACGGCATCCGTCCTCTTCCGGCTCGAGCGGCGTGCCCGCGTGCGGCTCGACGCGGTGCGGACGGGCATCCGAACGACCAGCGTCCGCTGGACGAAGGAGGCGACCCTCGGGCCGGGCGCTCACCAACTCGCCTGGCGGCCGACCGCGGACACGCCCGTCGGGTCGTACGTCATGCGGCTCACCGTCGAGGGCAGCGGCAAGCGACGCGTCTACGGCGGTCGGCGCCCCTCGAGCCCCGAGCGGGCAAGCGCGCCGGTCGTCCGCCTGCTCGGAGTCGAGGCCGCGTTCACGCGCCGCTCGTACCTGCCGAAGGAGCGAATGGCGCTGCGGGTGCTCGCGGACGCGCCGTCGCTCTCACTGACCTTTCTGCGCGTCGGGCACGGGCCGGACCCGAGCCTTCGCGGCGACGAGATCGTCGGCCTCGAGATGGGCGAGCCCGTGAGCCTCGACTGGACGGGAAAGCGCTCGACGCGACGGACGATCTTCGTCCAGACCGGCGATTGGCCGAGCGGGCTCTACGCGACGCGGCTCGAGACGCCCGACGGGCGGGTCGGCTTCGCTCCCTTCGTCCTCCGCGCCACGACGCCGGGCGGGACGCGCGCCGCTGTCGTCCTCCCCACGAACACCTGGCAGGCGTACAACCTCTACGACGCCGACGGCGACGGGTGGGGCGACACGTGGTACGCGGGCGGCACGCCGCCGGTCGTCCTCGACCGGCCCTACCGCGACCGCGGCGTGCCGCCGCGGTTCGTGCGCTACGACTTCCCGTTCGTCCGCTGGCTCGAGAAGACGCGTCGGGACCCCGACTTCCTCGTCGACGACGACCTCGATGTCGTCCCGAACGGCGACGAGCTGCGGCGCCTCTACGACCTCGTCGTCTTCCCGGGGCACACGGAGTACGTGACGTCACATGCCTACGACGTCGTCGAGCGCTTCCGCGACCTCGGCGGGCGTCTCGTCTTCCTCTCGGCGAACAACTTCTTCTGGAAGGTCGAGCGCAGCGGGCCCGCGATCCGGCGGATCGCGCAGTGGCGCAGCGCCGGGCGGCCCGAGGCGCGGCTGCTCGGGATCCAGTACCGCGCGAACGACGACGGGCAGCGTCAGGCGCCGTTCATCGTCACCGACCGGGAGGCGACTCCCTGGCTCTTCGAGGGGACGGGACTGGAGAACGGCGACCTCCTCGGCGAGGAGGTCGGCGGCTTCGGCATCGAGATCGACATGACGACACCGCTGTCGCCTCCCGGCACGCGGGTTCCGGCCATGATCCCGAACCTCTTCGGCCTCGGGCTCCACGCCGAGATGGCGTACTACGAGACGGCCGCCGGCGCGCGGGTCTTCTCGGCAGGCGTGCTCGACTTCCCGGCAGTCCTCTACACAGCGCCGGGGATCCGGCTGCTCGACAACCTCTGGCGCCACATGCTCGCGGATCTCGAGCCCGAGCCGGCCTCGCCCGTGGCAGGCTGAGAGCTCGAACCGAAATGAAGCCTTGTGCCGTCGGAACGCGTCCCGCCGATGAAGCGTCATTCCGGTTCGAGCTCTAGGCCTCGGCGACGGGCGCGACGCGCTCGCCGCCGAATGCGACGATCGCGAATGGGATCGTCGCAAGCAGTTGCCCCGTGGCGACGAGCAGGAACACGGGATGCGGCCCCCACGCCTCGAGCAACGGCCCCGCCACGACCATTCCGAGCGGGCCGGCGAGCATCGCCATCGTCAGTACCGAGGTCATCACCTTGGCGCGGAGCGCCTCGGGCGTGCGCATCGTGATCACGCCGATCAGCGGCGCGTTGACCAGCGGCCCGAAGAAGGACGACGCCGCCAGCGCGACCATCACCGCGGGGACGGGCAGCTCGAGAGACAGCGCGAAGACGGGCAGCGTCAGCGCGACGAACGCCGTCGCGCCCAGCCGGAGCGGGTCGTGGCGGCCGACGATCTTGACGGCCGCGACACTGCCGAGTACGGCGCCGAGGCCGAAGGCAGCGAAGAACGCGCCTGCGACCTTCGAGCTCGAGTACTCCTCGTAGGCAAGCACGGTCAGCCCGGCGGAGAGGATCTGGCCGAGCCCGTTCGTGATCAGCGCCGTGACTCCGAGGACGCGCAGCATGCGGTCGCGCAGCAGGAACCGGATCCCGGCGAGCACGCCCTTGCCGTCCTCCGATTGCGGCAGAGGCGGACGCGACGGAACGAAGAGCGAGAGAAGCGCGAACGAGCAGAGGAACGTGGCCGCGTCGACGTAGAGCACGACCGGCGCGCTGAACGCGGCGATCAGGAGTCCCGCCGTTGCCGGCCCGAGCAGAGACGTCGCGCGGTTCGCACCCTCGACCACCGCGTTCGCCTGGGCGACGACGTGCTCGTCGTCACCCACGAGCTCGGGGAGAATCAGGCGCTGCGACGCGAAGTACGGCGCGAGGAAGACGCCGATCAGCGCGACGAGCCCGAGCAGCAGCGGGAACGTGAGGACGCCGAGCTCGTGGAGCAGCGGGATCGACGCAAGCAGCGGGACGCGCATCAGGTCGGACACGATCATCGTGCGGCGCGCCCCGAAGCGGGCTATCACCGCACCGGAAGGGATCCCGAGGATCGCGATGGGCGCCAGCTCGGCCGCGAGGACGATGCCCATCCTCGTCGGCGAGCCGGTCGTCGAGAGCACGAACCACGGCAGCGCAAGGAACGTCATCTGCGAGCCGAGCGACGAGACGACCTCGGCCGAGATGAGCGCGAAGATCGACCGCTGACGGAGCGGATGCGCGGCCGGCGTCAGATCAGCCACGCGCCGTCTTGCTGCACCATCTCGCCGTCCAGCTCGATCCGCGTCCCGGGCAGACGGAGGTCCTTGACGATGTCCCAGTGGATGCGCGACTCGTTCGTCCCGCCGATGTCGGGCAGGCCGTTCCCGAGCGCGAGGTGCACCGTGCCGTCGATCTTCTCGTCGAAGAGCGTGTTCTTCATGTACCGCGTGATGCCCGGATTGCAGCCGATCCCGAGCTCGCCGAGCCGGCGCGCGCCCTCGTCCGAGTCGAGCGTCTCGATCAGGAAGTCCTCGTTCGTGTCGGCGCGCGCGTCGACGACGCGGCCTCCCTCGAAGCGGAGGCGGATCCCGTTCATCTCGCGCCCGGCGTAGACGGCCGGGAACTCGGTGAACGCGATCGTCCCCTCGGCGGAGTCCTCGATCGGGCAGCCGAAGAACTCGCCGCCCGGGATGTTCGCCCCGGCGGCGTCGACCTTCATCGAGCGGCCGGCGATCGAGAGCCGGAGGTCGGTCTCCGACCCGACGATGCGCACTTCCTCCGCTGCGTCGAAGCGGTCGGCGTAGCGCTGCATACGCTCGCGCTCGGCCTCCCAGTCGAGCAGGCAGGCGCCGTAGAGGAAGTCGGCGAACTCGCTCGTGCCCATGCCCGCTTCCTGCGCGAGCGCGGGAGTCGGATACTGGCATCCGACCCACTGCACCTCGTGCCGGAAGATCCGCTCGAACGCGGGCCGGTAGGCGCCCTGGATCGCGGTGTTTCGTTCGGTGTCGACGCTCACCGCGTCGCGCGTGTTCTCGGGTGCGTCGATCACGATGAGCGCGTCGCAGGTCTCGAGGGCGTGCACCTCGATCGGTGCTGGGACGGCGAGACGCTCGAGCGGCGCGGAACGGAGCCATGTCCGCGAGGCGATGTTCGCGTCGAAGGTCACGCGCAGGAGCGCGTACGCGTCGAGCTCGCCGACGCGGCGGACGATCTCCTCGAGCAGCGGACGTCCGACGGGCGTGCCGACGACGAGGACCTGCCAGCCGGGCTGCACTCCGACGCACGTGTCGACGAGGAGCTCGGCGAGTTGACGATCTCTGGGGTCTGCCATGGCGGAGAAATATAAGACGTACGTACTGTTTTGTAAAGTGGGAGCCGTGCCGAAACTCAGTGACCAGGAGAAGGAGGCGCGCCGGGCGCGCGTGCTCGAGGGTGCGCGCCGCTGCTTCGCCCGGTACGGCTACGAGGGTGCAACGGTCGTCCGGCTCGAGCGCGAGATCGGCCTCTCGCGCGGCGCGATCTTCAACTGGTTCCCTTCCAAGCAGGAGCTCTTCCTGGCGCTCGCCGCCGAGGACAACACACGCCTGCAGGCGCTCTTCGCCGAGGAGGGCTTCGACGCGTTGCTCGAGGCGGTGACGGAGCACGAGCCCGACTGGCTCGCCGTCTACCTCGAGTTCGGGCGCCGCCTGAAGGCCGACCCCGGCCTGCGCGAACGGTGGATCGCGATCTCTCCTCCCGAGGCACGCGAGCGGAGCCGGGCGTGGATCGAGCGCGGGCAGGCCTCGGGCGACCTCCGCGGCGACGTGTCCTCCGAGGAGATCGGGCAGTTCCTCGGCGTCGTGATCGACGGGATCGTGGCGCAGCGCGCGCTCGGCTTCGACCCGCCCGCAAGCGACGTCGTGCTCCGCTTCGTGCGCGACGCCACCCAGGCGCGCGGAGGAAACCGAGACGGGGGAGGCTGAAGCCACGCCCGGGAGAGGAAGGCAGGCGCGGGGTTTCGGGGCGCGACTTCAGGCACGCCCGTTCCTCGGCCTCACGCGCCGGACAGCTCGTCCGCGTAGGCGTCCGCGTAGACCTCCTCGGCGTGGAGAACCTTCTTCACGTACGAGCGCGTCTCCGGGAACTGCACCCCCACGCCCCGCCGACGCCACGCGTCGACGTTCCCCTGCCCCGCGTGGTAGGCGGCGAGCGCCGTCGGGAGATCGTCGTCGTAGCGGTTCAGGAGATTCCGCAAGTACCACGAGCCGTATCGGACGTTGATCTCGGGGTCGAGCAGGTCGCCGACGACGAACTTGTGGCCTCCGGTGCGGGTCGCGATGCCCTGCGCCGTCTCGGGCAGGAGCTGCATCAGCCCGACGGCGCCGGCGTCCGAGCGCGCCGACGCATCGAACTTGCTCTCCGTGTAGATCACGGCCGCGAGGAGCGCGGGCGGCAGGTCGTAGTTCCTCGCGTGCGTCCGGACGATGGCCTCGTAGCGGAGCGGGTACCGAATTCGCTCGTACCACTCCGGCTGCGCGGTGACGACCCAGGCCGCCACCCCGCCGGCGGCCGCCGCGACGAGCAGCACGGCGAGCACGAGACGCTTCACGTGCGCGTGGACGCCTCCGCCTCGGCTTCGGCTTGGAGCTCGCGCATGACCTCGCCGACCCAGGCGCCGAGGTCCTCGAACGTCCCCGTGTTGACGTAGTGGAAGTCCGCCCGGCGCACCTTCTCGCGGTCGGGCAGGAGGCGTGAGTCGCGATCGTCACGGGCGACGCGGCGACGCTGCTCGCGCAGCGCAGCAGGCGCCGTGATCACGACCACCTTGTCGAACCGCTCGTCGGCGCCGACCTCGTAGAGGAGAGGAACCTCGGTGACGCAGACCCGCGGTGGGTCGTCGAGCGTGGCGAGCCGGTCGCGCCACTGCAGGTATTCCCGCGAGACGAGCGGGTGCAGGAGTCCTTCGAGCCAGTCGAGCTGCTTCCGGTCGCCGAAGACCGCTTGCGCGATGCGTGCGCGATCGGGCCTGCCGTCCGCGCCGAGGACGTCCTCGCCCAGCCGTTCGACCAGCGCGTCGCGAACCCCGTCGTCGGTCTCGAGCAGGTGATGGACGATCTCGTCGCTCGAGACGGTCGCCGCCCCATGCGCGCGGAACGCGTCGAGGGCGGTGGACTTGCCGGCCCCGATCCCCCCCGTGATCGCGACCGCGAGCACTCCTCTCCGAGGAGTGCTAGATGTTCTCGGCTGGTTGATCGTCGTCGGGCGGTGATGCGGCCTCGGCGGCCACCGGCTCGTCGTCGGCAACGGCCTCGGGACCCGTCTCGGGCTCCGGCTCGGCTGCGGCCTGCGGCTCGTCTGCGACCTCCGCGTCCGCCGCGGGCACCGCTTCGACGTCCGCCTCGACGATCTCGTCCTCGGCGTCCGGCGCGAGCTCGATGTCCTCGACCGCCGCGCCGGCGGTCGTCGGGAAGGCCTCTTCCGAAAGCCGCAGATCCGGCATCGAGTGCACCGACTCCGCGCCGTCTGCACGAGGCACCGGCACGTCGCCCTCCTCGACCCGCTTCAGCGAGAGCGAAAGGCGGCGGCGGTCGCCGTCGATCTCGAGGATCAGCACGTTGACCGGGTCTCCCTGCGAGACGACCTCGCGCGGGTTCTCGACGTGGTGGTTGGCGAGCTCGGAGATGTGCACCAGCCCCTCGACGCCCGGCAGGATCTCGACGAAGGCACCGAACGTGACGACCTTCGTCACGCGACCCTCGACGACGTCGCCCTCGCCGTAGCTGTCGAGCACCTGCTGCCACGGGTCGGATTGCGTCTGCTTGAGGCCGAGCGAGATCCGCTGCCGCTCGCGGTCGATGTCGAGCACCTTGACGCTGACCGTCTGGCCGATCTCGAGCACCTCGGAGGGGTGGTTGACGTGCGACCACGACAGCTCCGAGATGTGGATCAGGCCGTCCATCCCGTCGAGGTCGACGAACGCGCCGAAGTCGACGATGTTCGAGATCGTGCCCTCGACGACGTCGCCCGGGTTGAGCCGGTCGAGGATCGCCTGGCGCATCTCCTTGCGCTCGTCCTCGAGGACGGCGCGGCGCGAGAGGACGACGTTGTTCCGGGAGCGGTTGAGCTCGATCACCTTGCAGCGGAGCTCCTTGCCGAGGAACTCGTCGAGGTCCTGCACGCGGCGGATGTCGACGAGCGACGCCGGGAGGAAGCCGCGGACGCCGAGGTCGAGGATGAGGCCGCCCTTGACGACCTCGATCACGCGGCCGTTGACCGGCTCGCCGCTCTCGGCCGCGGCCTCGATCGCCTTCCAGGCGAGCTCGAACCGCGCGCGCTTCTTCGAGAGGAGCAGGCGCCCCTCCGCGTCCTCCTTCGTCATCACGAGCGCGTCGATCTCGTCGCCCACGGAGACCTCGTCGGCCGGGTTCACATTCCGGCGGATCGAGAGCTCGGCGACCGGGATGACGCCCTCGGACTTGTAGCCGATGTCGACGAGCACCTCGTCCTTGTCGACCCGCACCACCGTGCCGTGCACCACCTCCCCCTCGTTGATCGTCGGGAAGGTGCCTTCGTAGTCGGGAATCAGCTCCCCGTCGGGGCCGGTCGTCCAGACCCCTGCTTCTGGTTGGGTGGGTGTCTCGAGCGTCTCGTTGGTCATCGGAGCGGGGAGTATAGCGGGGGATTCGCCGCACGAATCCCCCGTAAAATGGGGTATGCGGATCACGCTCGTGCGCAGTGCGACGATCGTCGTAGAGCTCGACGGCAGGCGGATTCTGGTCGATCCGATGCTCGATCCGGCGGGCGCCAGGCCTCCGATCGCAGGTACCGCCAACCCGGTTCGCAACCCCACCGTCGACCTTCCGTTCCCGGCCGAGACCGTCGTCGACGGGCTCGACGCCGTCCTTGTGACACATCGTCACAAGGATCACCTCGACGAGACCGCCGAGCGACTTCTCCCACGCGACCTGCCGGTCTTCTGCCAGCCCGAAGACGAGCCGGCGCTGCTCGAGCTGGGGCTCGACGTCCGGGCGATCGTCGACACGCTCGAGTGGGAGGGCCTGACGTGGCATCGCGTTCCCGCGAGGCACGGGCACGGCGCGGTTGCCGATGCGCTCGCGCCCGTCAGCGGCTTCGTGCTCGGCGACCTCTACCTCGCGGGCGACACCGTCTGGTACGAGGCGGTCGAGGAGACGATCGCGCGCTTCTCACCGCGCGTCGCGATCGTCAATGCGGGCGGCGCGTCGTTCCTCGAAGGCGGGCTGATCGTGATGGGGAGCGACGACGTCCGGGAGGTCGCGTCACGCGTGCCGGTCGTGGTGGCAGTGCACCTCGAGGCGTTGAACCACTGCTTCCTGACCCGCTCGGAGCTCGCGGCCGCCGTCCCGGGGGTGGTGATCCCCCGGGACGGCGAGACCGTCGAGGTGTGAGCTACCCGACCCGCTCGATCCGGTTCAGCACCGGAGGAGCCACCGGGGAGTGGTTCCCGAGATAGCGGGCGAACGCGTCGAGGTCGACCTCGCCGCCGAGTGGCTGGGTGCACCGGTCGCGGAACACGGTGTATCCGTCGCCACCGTCGGCCATGAAGTTGTTCATGACGACGCGGTAGCTCGCGCCGGGCGAGACCGGCACGCCGCCGAACGACACCGACCCGGGGACGATCCGTGGCGTCGTCGTCGAGTTCCACTGGTAGTGGACGTTCGCCGACACGAGCATGATCCGGTTCTGCCCGGGCGCCGGATTGTTGAACTGCTGCTCGAGCACGTCGTAGATCGCCTGGCCGGGGCACGTCTTGACGACGAGCGTGTTGCCGAAAGGCTGGACCGTGAAGGCCTCGGCGTACGTCACCTCGCCGGGCTGCTCCCCGCCCGAGATCTGGTTGAACAGGAGGCCGCCGCGGACGCCTCCCGAGTTCATGAACGCCGCCACGGCGCCGCCGAAGTCGGTCGGGGCGGTCGCCTCGAGCATGGCGTCGGCGATCACGTCGCCCATCGGCTGCTCGCCGGCCGCATTCGTTCCGGTCGGGTTGTCGCGGCCCGAGCGGATGTCGGCCGTGATCGAACCCACGACCCGGTTGGCGAGGGGTGCGGAGAGAGCCGTGTACTTCGTCAGGATCGCGCTCTCCGCCGGATCCTTGTCCACGTTCTGGGTGACGATGTGGTTCTCGGCCGTCGCCTCGACGATCTGCTTCGACTGGTGGTCGATGCGGAGGTCGATGGACGTGATCAGGCGGCCGAACGAGGACGCGCTGGTCACGAGCTTGCCGGCCATCTCGCAGATGTACGGCGCGTGCGTGTGCGCGCTGATCACGACCTTGACCCGCGGATCGAGGCCGTTGGCGATCGCCTGGATCTCGGCACCGCCGAAGTTGACGCACTTGTTCACATCGGTGAACGCGTCCGGCTGATTCTCGGGCCCGGGGAACACCGGGGCGGGCGGATTCTGGAAGCCGCCCTGGTGGACGAGAACGACGAACGCCTTGACGCCCTGCTCGTTACGGAGCTTCTCGACGAGCGCGTTGACGGTCGCAACCTCGGGGCGGAACTCGAGGCCGGCGACGGCCGACGGCGTCACGATGCTCGGGGTGCCCTCGAGCGTGAGCCCGATGAACGCGATCTTCGCGTTGTCGATCTTCTCGACCTCGTAGGCGGGCAGGATCGTCTGGTCCGTGCCTTCGTAGAACACGTTGGCAGCGAGGTACTTGAACACGGCGCCTGCGAAGCCGTCGCCGTCCTGGCAACCGTCCACGGGATGGCAGCCGCCGAACTGCATGCGCAGGAGCTCGGGGACGCCCTCGTCGAACTCGTGGTTTCCGACCCCCGTGACGTCCAGCCCGAGCGCGTTCATCGCCTCGATCGCCGGCTCGTCGTGGAACAGTGCCGAGACGAGCGGGCTCGCGCCGATGAGATCCCCGGCGCCGACCGTGATCGTGTTGGAGTTCCGCTCGCGGAGCATCTTCATGTGCGTGGCGAGGTACTCGACCCCGCCCGCGGGGACCGTCTTCTGGGTCCACCCGGTCTGCACGCCCTGCGAGTTTCTGACCGCGTTGCAGCAGCCGACCTGGATCGACCCGGGCGTGTTCGGCGCGAGGTGCCCGTGGAAGTCGTTGATCGCAAGGAGCTGGACGTACGTGTCGTTGTCCTTCGGCCCCTTGGCTGCAAGCGCCTGCGGTGCGCCGAGCACGAGCATGAGCCCGAGTGCCGCGAGCACGGCAATGGTCCTTCTCATCTGCCTCTCCCCTTCCTTCGATTCCCCTGAGCCTTCGGCGGAACGGCGAGATCCTATTCCTTCGCGTCGGCCCAGGTGTCGCCGACGCCGATCTCGACCGCCAGCGCCGGGTCGAGCGGGTACGCGCCGACCATCTCCTCGCGCACGAGCTCGCGAACGGCGCTCGTCTCGACCTCGGGCACCTCGAGCAGGAGCTCGTCGTGCACCTGCAACACGAGCCGTGCCGAGCGCCCCTCGCTCCGCAGTCGCTCGTGGATTCGCACCATCGCGACCTTGATCACGTCCGCAGCGGTGCCCTGCATGATGGTGTTGACCGCGAGGCGCTCGCCGAGCGAGCGCGTCTGGCGGTTCGACGTGCGTAGCTCGGGGATCGCCCGCCGGCGGCCGAGCAGTGTCGTCACATGGCCCTCGTCGGTTGCCTCGGCGATCGTGCGCGCGATCAGCTCGCGCACCCGCGGCAGCCGCGCGAGATACGTGTCGATCAGCTCCTGCGCCTCCTCACGCGGGATGCCGAGGTTCTCGGAGAGCCCGAACGACGAGATCCCGTAGATGATCCCGAAGTTGACCATCTTCGCCGTGTCGCGCTGGCCCCGCGACAGCTCGGCCTGCGGAATGCCGAACACCTGCGACGCCGTCGCCGCGTGGATGTCCTCGTTGCGCGCGAACGCCTCTCGCAGCACGGGCTCGCCCGAGACGTGGGCCAGGATCCGCAGCTCGACCTGGCTGTAGTCCGCGGACAGGAGTCGCGACCCGTCCTCGGCCGTGAATGCCGAGCGGATCCGCCGGCCGAGCGGCGTGCGCACGGGGATCGACTGCAGGTTCGGGCTCGTCGTCGACAGTCGGCCGGTCGCCGCGACGGCCTGGTTGATGGTCGTGTGGAGCCGCCCGTCACGCTCGTCGATCAGCTCCGGCAGGGGCAGCAGATACGTGTTCAGCAGCTTCGTCAGCTCACGCCACTCCTCGACGACCGGCACGAGCGCGTGGTCCTCGCGGATCGCGCGCAGGACCCGGGCGTCGGTCGAGTAACCCGTCTTGCCCTTGCGTCCCGCCGTGAGGCCGAGCTTGTCGAAGAGGATCCGCGCGAGCTGCTGCGTCGAGCCGAGCTGGAACTCCTCCTCGGCGAGCTCGAACGCGCTGGCTTCGAGCTCCTCGACGCGCTCGGCGAGCCGCGCCGTGATCTCGCCCATGCGGTACGCGTCGATCTTGATGCCCGCGTCCTCCATCGCAGCGAGCACCACGGTGAGCGGCAGCTCGACGTCGTCGTAGAGCGGCTCCATCCCCCACTCGCGCAGCCGCGCCCGCAGCTGCGGGGCGAGGCGCCGCGCTGCCTCCGCGCGGCGGACGAGCGACGACGTCTCCTCCTCGGCGGCGGGCTCGGGGACGAGCTCGAGGCCGTGCTCGCGCGCGAGGTCGTCGAGCTCGTAGCCCGCGCGGCCCGGATCGACGAGATACGCCGCGATCAGCGTGTCGTCCCTGACGTGATCGAGACGCTGCGTCTTGGCGTCGTGGGTGAGGATCTCCGCCCCATCTACGGCGCGGCGGAGGTCCTCGAGAAGAGCCGGAGCGACGAGTACCGGCTCGGCCGCTTTCGCGACGGCCACCCGCTCCCCGTCGTACGCGATGCCGACGCTCCCGCGTGTCCCGCCGAGCACCCCCGGACGCCATTCGACGGCGACCTGCTCGTCCAGCGGCTTTGCCGAAGGCAAAGCCGCATCCAGCGTGTCCACTCGGCCGAGCAGGCCCCGGAACTCGAAGCGACGGAAGATCTCCTTGAGCAGCGACCGGTCGGGCGGTGCGGAGACGAGGTCCGCGGGGTCGACGTCGAGCGGCAAGTCGCGCCGCATGGTGGCGAGGAGCTTCGAGGAGGCCGCCTGCTCGGCGTGCTCGCGGACGGCCCTGCCGCGCGCCGGCGAAAGCTCGTCGGCGTGCGCGACGACCTCCTCGAGCGATCCGTACTGCGCGATCAGCTGCCCCGCGGTCTTGTCGCCGATGCCCGGGATGCCGGGGATGTTGTCCGACGTGTCGCCCTTGAGGCCGATGAAGTCCGGCACCTGGTCGGGACGGATGCCGTAGCGCAGCTCGACGCGCTCGGGCGTGTAGACGTTGACGTCCGCGACACCGCGCGGCGTCATCATCAGCGACACGTTCTCGCTGCAGAGCTGAAAGGCGTCGCGGTCGGTCGAGACGACGCAGGTCTTGATCCCGGCCTCGTCGGCTCGCGTCGCGAGCGTCGCGATCACGTCGTCCGCCTCCCAGCCCTCGAACTCGAGGTTCCGGTAGCCGAACGCCTCGACGATCGGCCGGAAGTGCGGGAACTGCTCCCGCAGCAGGTCGGGCATCGGCCGCCGTCCTTCCTTGTACGTCTCCGCGATCTCGGTGCGGTGCGTCGGCCGGGTGTCCCACGCGACGGCGACCCCGTGCGGCGCGTAGTCCGACAGCAGCTTGAAGAGCATGTTCGTGAACCCGAGCAGCGCATTCGTCGGCTGGCCGTCGGTCGTCTGGAGCTCCTCGGGGAGCGCGAAGAACGCCCGGTAGGCGAGGTTGTTGCCGTCCACGAGGAAGAGCTCGGACCCCTTCGCCGGCCCGTCGTCGAGCTGCAGCTCCTCGCCGGTCAGCGTCTTGGGGCTCACGCGCCGAGCGTATCGTTCGCGGGGACGACGCGAGACCGTCCTCGCGGCCGACGCGCACGACGGCACCGAGGTCTAGCTTGGGGACATGATCGACGCCGTCACGAAGCTCTCGTCGTCGATCGTGCCGTTCGCCGACGAGCACCTCGACGGCGCCGCGACGCTGCTGGCCGAGCGGCACCGCGCACAGCGGCTCGTCGAGCCGGGCCTCGACCCTGCGTACGAGGACTCCGCCGCGGCCCGCGCCGAGATCGAGGAGTTGCTCGCCACGGCCGGAGCCTCGGGCTCGGCGGCGATCGTCGAAGGTCACGTCGCCGGCTTTCTTCTGGGGAGGCCGCGCGAGGCGTCGTGGGGACCGAACGTCTGGGTCGATCCCGCGGGCCACGCAGCCGTCCGCGCCGAGCTCGTCCGCGACCTCTACGCTGCGGCCGCCGCGCGCTGGGTCGACGAGGGCCTCACGTCGCACTACGCGGTCGTGCCCGCCACCGATCCCGCGCTCGTCGACGCGTGGTTTCGGCTCGGCTTCGGCCACCAGCACGTCCACGCGATCCGCGAGACGCCGCCCGCGCGACCGGCGCCAGGGGCTGCCGCGCTCGTCGTGCGCCGCGCGGAGCGGAAGGACATCGAGGCGCTCGCGCGCGTCGACATTGTGCTCCCCGAGCACCAGACGCTGTCGCCCGTCTTCTCACGCCTGCCGCTTCCCGACCTCGAGGAGACCCGCGCGGAGTACGAGGAGGACTTCGACGACCCGCGCTTCACGACCTTCGTCGTCGAGCGCGGCGGCGAGGTGATCGGCTCCGCGATCGCCTGCCCGATCGAGGTCTCGTCGTCGCACGCGAGCCTCGCGCTCCCTCCGGGCGCAGGGTTCCTCGGCTTCGCCGCCGTGTTCCCCGAGCATCGCGGCCTGGGAGCGGGACGGCTGCTCGGCGAGGCGGTCTTCGCCTGGGCCCGGGAGACAGGGCGCGAATGGGTCGTCACGGACTGGCGGATGACCAACCTGCTCTCGTCGCGGGCCTGGCCGCGGCTCGGCTTCCGCCCGACCTTCTACCGCCTCTTCCGCGCGATCCCGTAGCGCGGTTGCGGCGCCGACCTACCATGCGCGCCGGTGCCTCGCGTCCCGCTCCATTCCGGATCCCGCCTCCCGGTCGTCACGCTGCCCGACGACGCCGCGCTGCTCGCCGCGCCTCCCCCGCTCGACCCGATCGCCGACGTCTCCGCCGCCGTCGTCGAGGCGCTCCGCTACCCGCTCGCCGGCGAGCCGCTCGCCGCCCTCGCCCCGCGCGGCGGGGGCCGGGTCACCGTCGTCATGCAACCGTCGGAGCAGCCCCTCCCGACAGTGCCGGACGACCCGCGACGACACGCGCTCGCCGCCGTCCTCGCGGAGCTCGCCCGCGCCGGCGTCGCGCGCGACCGAGTGACGCTGCTCGTCGCCGGAGGGCTCGCCCGCCGCGCGGGGCGGGCGGAGCTCGACGCGCTGCTCCGCCCCGAACAGGCTCGCGCCTTCCGCGGGCGCGTCGTCGTCCACGACTGCGAGGCCGAGGAGCTCCGCCCGCTCGAGCTCGAAGAGCGAGGCGTGCGCGTCCATCCTGCGCTGCTCGAGACGGACCTCGTCGTCACCGTCGGTGCCGGTGAGACGGTCCTCCACGGCGGCCCAGGCGCCCTCGTCGACGCGACGGGCCCCGGCAGCATCCGTGCCGCACGGGCCGCCTCGCTCCTGGAAATCACCGGCGCGAGCGGGTGGCAGCTCGCCGGCGCCCTCGAGCGGGCGCTCGGCCGGGCCGTGCCGCTCATCGGCCTGTCGCTCGTTCTCGACCGCCCTCGCTCGACGGGCCTCTATCGCGGCTACCCATGGTCGTCGGCCTCGCTCGACGCCGTCCGGCGCTCACCCTTCCGCCGGCTGCTGAACGCTGCGCCTGCGGTGGTGCGCCGCCGCGTTCTCGCAGGGGCGCCGCGCGAGCTGGCCGCCGTCGCCGCGCTCGCAGGCCCCCCTTCCGTCGCGCACGCCGAGGCTCTGCTTCGCGGCATCTCTGTCCGCAGCGTCGTCGTCGACCGTCAGTTCGACACTCTCGTCGTGCCACTGCCCTGGGAAGCCCTCCACCTGCCACGCGAGCCACTCAACCCGATCACGGCGGCGGCGCTCGGCCTGGGCCACGCCCTGCGCCTCTGGCGAAACCGGCCGCCTCTCGCGGACGGAGGCACCGTCGTCCTCCTCCACCCCTTCTCCCGGGTCATGGGCCATGGGCCCCAGGCGCCCTACCGGTCGCTCTTCGGCGCGCTGCGCGACGGGGTCACCGCGCAGGGGCTGGGCAAGGCAGAGGCGCTCGCCGCGCGCGACCGGCGCGCGATCGCGGCGTACCGCAACGGGTCGGCGCCGCATCCACGGCTGCCGTTCGCAGACTGGGAAACCTGCGCCGGGACGCTCGCGCGCGCCGGCCGCGTGATCGTCGCCGGCTGCCGAGACGCCGGCGCAGCGCGGGCGCTCGGCCTCGTCCCGTCCCACAACACGGCGGCCGCCCTCGCCATGGCGGCCGGCGTCGCGGGCGACGACGCGCACACCGGCGTCCTGCTCGGGCCGCCCTACCCCGCGCTCGTGGTCGGCGGCCGCTAGTCGAGGCCGAGGTAGGCCTTCTGGACGGCCTCGTTCGTCTTCAGATCCGCGGCGGGGCCCTCGAGGGTGATCCGCCCGGTCTCCATGACGTACCCGCGATGGGCACTGTCGAGCGCCATCAACGCGTTCTGCTCGACGAGGAGCACGGGCGTCCCCTGCGCGTTGATCTCGAGGACGATCTCGAAGATCTTCTCCACGAAGATCGGTGCGAGCCCCATCGAGGGCTCGTCGAGGAGCAGGAGCTTCGGGCGGGCCATCAGGGCACGGCCGATCGCGCACATCTGCTGCTCGCCTCCGGACAGCGTCCCCGCCTTCTGCGTCCGCCGCTCGTAGAGGCGCGGGAAGAGCTCGAAGACGCGGTCCATGTCCGCCTGGAAGTTCTCCTTGTCGGTGCGCTGGAAGGCGCCCATCTCGAGGTTCTCGGTGACGGTCATCCGGGGGAACAGGCGGCGGCCCTCGGGGCTCTGCGCGATGCCGCCGGCGACGATGTCGTGCGGCGCGCTCGTCGTGATCTCGCGGCCCTCGAAGTGGATCGAGCCCTGTCGCGGCCGGTTGAGCCCGTTGATCGCGCGGAGCGTCGTCGACTTGCCCGCGCCGTTCGCCCCGATCAGCGTCACGATCTCACCCGTGCCGACGCGGAGCGACACGCCCTTGAGCGCGTGGATTGCGCCGTAGTAGACGTGGAGGTCGTCGACCCGGAGGACGTCGCCGGTCGTCGTCGTGCTCACGCCGCCGCGCCCTTGCCGAGGTACGCCTCGATGACGCGCTCGTCCGCCTGGATCTCGCCGGGCGTCCCCTCCGCGATCTTTGCGCCGTACTCGAGCACGGTGATCCGCTCGGAGACTCCCATGACGATCTTCATGTCGTGCTCGATCAGGAGGACGGTCAGGCCCTTCTCGTCGCGGACCCGCCGCACGAAGGCAGTGAAGTCCGCTGTCTCCTGGGGGTTCATTCCCGCGGTCGGCTCGTCGAGCAGGAGCAGCTTCGGGTTCGTTCCGAGCGCGCGCGCAACCTCGAGCCTGCGCTGGTCCCCGTAGGGCAGGTTCCCTGCCCGCTCCCCGTGACGGCGGGGCAGGCCCGAGTACGTCAATAGCTCGCGCGCCCGGTCGCGCGCCTCCGCCTCCTCGCGGCGCACTTTCCCGGTCTTCAGGATCGAGCCGATGATCCCGCTCGAGAGGCGGCAATGCATGCCGACGAGGACGTTCTCGATCGCGGTCATCTGGGAGAAGAGGCGGATGTTCTGGAATGTGCGGCCGATCCCGAGCTCGGTGATCGCGTGCGGCGGCAGGTCGCGCACCTCGACGCCGTCGAACACGATCGATCCTGAGGTCGGCTTGTAGACGCCTGTCAGCTGGTTGAAGAACGTCGTCTTGCCGGCGCCGTTCGGGCCGATCAACGCGACGATCGACCCGCGCGGGATGGTGAAGTCGACGTCGTCCGTCGCGACGAGCCCGCCGAACTCCTTGCGGAGCTTCGTCACCTCGACGAGGTTGTCGACCGCCATCAGTCGTTGCCCCGGTCACGGTCGGTGAGGGCGCCCTCCGTCTGGACGTCGTAGAACGGGGTGTCGTGCACGCCCTCCTCGAGCTCGATCTTGTGGCGGCGCTCCGGGATCAGGCCGGCGGGCCGGAAGAGCATCATCAGCACGATGATGATCCCGTAGATCCCGAACTGGTACTTCGTCGGGTCGAAGTCGAGGCCCGCGTCCTGGATCTTCGACCCGATCGTCGAGAGGCCGCTGAAGTTCAGGTACGCGAGGATCAGCCCTCCGATGGTGACCCCCCAGATGCTTCCCATCCCACCCAGGATCACCATGCAGAGCAGGAATACCGAGATGTTGAAGTAGAAGTCCGCGGGGAACGCGCCCGACTTGAAGCTCGCGTAGTACGCGCCCGCGACGCCGCCGAAGAACGCGCCGAGCGCGTAGGCCCACGTCTTCGTCCGCATCAGCGGCACGCCCATCGCCGCGGCGGCCGTCTCGTCTTCGCGGATCGCGATCCACGCCCGACCGAGCCTCGAGTCGCGCAACCGCACGGAGCAGAAGATCGTGAACAGGAGCAGCAGGAAGGCGATCAGGTAGTACCACCGTTCCCGGTTGTCGGACGTCTGGAAGTTGTCCGGGAAGAAGCCGATACTGCTCAAGATGGGAAAGCCCACGGGGTCGATCGGCGCGATCCCGAACGTGCCGTTCGTGAGGTTGAAGCCGCCGAAGCTGTCGCCGTTGCGCACGACCTGGGGGATGATCTCGCCGAACCCGAGCGTGACGATCGCGAGGTAGTCCCCGCGGAGGCGGAGGGTCGGCAGGCCGATGACGATGCCCGCGAGCATCGTCAGCAGGCCGGCGAAGATGAGGACGACCCACATCGTGACGTGGATCCCGACCTGGTCGTTGTCCACCGACGAGCCGAAGTGGAACGTCACCTGCTCGAAGTGCTGTGACGCGAACCAGCCGGCCGTGTAGGCGCCGACGGCGTAGAACGCGACGTAGCCGAGGTCGAGCAGGCCGCAGTAGCCGACGACGATGTTCAGCCCCACCGCCATCATCGTGAACGCGATCATCACGACGAGGGTCCCGGTGGTGGGCATGAAGTCGCCGATCACGGGAAGGTTGCGCAGGCCTTCCTCGACGAAGGGATAGACGATCCCGAGCGCGATCATCGCGGGCACGAGCCAGGCGTTGCGGTTCCCGCGAAGCTCCTTCGCGCGCTCCGCGAGCCCGGTCATGCGCCCTCGGGCGTCTGCTCGCCCAGCAGCCCTTCCGGCCGGAACACGAGCACGGCGATCAGGATGCCGAAGACGATCGAGCGGGTCCAGTCGCCGCCCGGCGCGAACCAGGTCAGGCCCTCGTTGAAGGACTGGACGAAGCCGATCACGAGCGCTCCGACGACGGCCCCCGCAAGGTTGCCGATGCCGCCGAGCACCGCCGCGGTGAACGCGATCAGGCCGAGCTCGAAGCCCGTGTCGTAGCGGATGTTGTACTCGAGCAGGAACACGAGGCCGGCGACGGCCGCGAGTGAGCCCGCGATGAAGAACGTCACGGAGATCGTCCGGTTGACGTTGATGCCCATCATCGCGGACGCCTCGGTGTCCTGCGAGACGGCGCGCATCGCCTTGCCCTGCCTCGTGTAGCCCACGAACCAGCTCAGGACGAAGAGCGCCGGCACGATGATCGCGAGCGCGACCACGAGCTTCCACGTGACGCGGATGTCGCCGATCGTGAACGCGGCGCCCTGCGGGATCAGGTTCGAGCCGCTCTCGTAGTCGACGCCGTACAGCGCGAGCGAGATGTTCGAGACGATGAACGACATGCCGACCGCGGTGATCAGCGGCGTCAGCCGGGGCGCGCCGCGCAGCGGCCGATAGGCGACGCGCTCGATCGTCGCGTTCACGACGGCGAAGAGCGGCACGGTGATGGCGAGCGTGAGGATGATCCCGCCCACGACGGCGAGGTTGCTCGAGTCGCCCGTCAGCCCGAGGACCGTCAGAAGCATCGTGCTCGCGACGAGGCCGGACAGCGAGAACACGTCGCCGTGCGCGAAGTTGATCAGCTGCAGGATCCCGTAGACGAGCGTGTAGCCGAGCGCCACGACGCCGTAGATGGAGCCGCGGGTCAGACCGTCGAGCGCGACGTTGACGAACTCCGCAGGGCCTTTGAAGAAGTTCACGATGAGCCAGACGCCGACAAGGGCGACGAAGCCGAGGCCGATGCCGTTGACGACCTTCGGATTCCGGAGCTTGCGCAGGACCGTGTCGAGCGTCTCTCTCATAGGATCGCGCGACTCTAGAACGAACGGGGCGGGAGGGCAACAGCCGCTCCCGCCCCGTGCTGGTGCTGCGGGCCGCTAGCTTCCGCCAGCCGCCGCGACGGTCTCCGGCTTCGGCGAAACCGTCGTCTCCGTCTTGAGCTTGTCGGTCGCCACGTAGATGGTGAAGCCGACGACGGCGCCCGAGGCCTCCTCGGGATCGCCGTTCTGGTCG
>NZ_DATMBZ010000098.1:0-7903 GCF_035558935.1 Gaiella sp.
ACGCGGGCGCCGCTGCAACGGACTTTCGGGGTAGCCACTCGGTCACGGCCGGCTTCACGGCCTTTCCGGGCACGACGACGTCGGCGAGGACCGGGTCGTCGAGGGTGCCTCCGGCCGCGGCATCCGCGTTGAGGTTCGAGAGGTACTCGCGAACGCCTAAGCGAAACCGGAGCACGTCGCCCGCGTGCCCGACGGGCTCGTGTTGCCCAACAACTCGGATCAGTCGTCTGCGCGTTTGGCGTGCTGCTCTTGGGGGAACGCTCGCGCTCGGCAACTCCGGGCTTCGACGACGGCTTGCACGGCGGGGGACACCGAGGGGACTGGCGGCCCAGGTCTGATCGGGGGCGCGAGGGGTCACGGAGCCCCGGAGTTGCCAACGGCGATCTCTCTGGATTTCGTTGACCGATGATGCGTCTCGCCGGGCTGAACATCACCGACGACTGCGCGCTCGAACTCGTCAGGCGGCTGCGCTGCGCCGACTTCGCGCATCAGGCGGACACGATCGAGGGAGCGTTGGTCTCGGGGCAGGCGGAGGACGAGCTCGCGCACGGACGCGAGGGGATGAGCCAGCCCTTCACTGCCTGACCCCCGAGGAAGCAGCCCTCACGCACCGCCTCTTCACCGCTGCGCTCACGTCTCAGCGCGAGAGGTCGGTCGTAGCCGTCTGACGGCGCGACCGGAGCGTCCGTGGCGCTCGCGGCACCAAGGGACACGGCGCAGCGGAGGGAGTCGACGTCGTTCTCGCTCGTCGATACTCGGCGCCTTGCGCGAAACCCGAGTGCCGCACCATCGGCTCGGCGCGAACCCGGGGTAGGCCCGAGGGCGAGCGCTGCTTGGTTGTGACGAGAAGCCCTGGTCGACGCTCGGCATGACGCCTCACGTCGTGCGACTCGACGTCGTTGCCGACGCGGTGCCTTGGGAGCCCGCTGCGGTGCTCGAGCGCCACCCGTCGCTGATCACGCCCTCCCGCCGAATGGGAAGCGCCAGCAGGGTGGTAATGTTGACGAGGGTCGAGAAGGAGTTGGAGCGAGTACCGGTCCTGGCTTTGCACGCCTTCCGCTGCACGTTCACGACGCAGTCGAGGGAAGGCGGAGATGCCAACCGGAACAGTGAAGCGGTTCGGCGACGGCAACGCCCGCGGCGTCATATCGCCGTGCGATGGGAGCACGGATCTCTTTGTCCAGCGTCGAACTGAAGGAGCTCTCGCATCGGCGACACGGCAATGACGAACTCGTCCTCGCCGAAGGTCTCGTTCGACAACGGCGGCGAGTTCATCCGGCAGACGCGGCGCGAGGTCGAGGAGTACCTGTCGTCTCGTCGTATCCGCGCACGCGGCCGTGCCGAGCTCTACGCCAAAGGGGTCGTCGCGTTTGTCGTACTCCTCGGCTCGTGGCTGACGCTCGTGCTGGGCCACCCCGGGGTGTGGCTCGGTCTGCTGAGCTTCGGCGGGCTGATTTTCGGGACGTCGCTGACGGCGTTCTGCGTGATGCACGACGCCAATCACGGTGCGTACTTTCGGAGACGCCGCCTGAACCACCTGATGGGCTGGACAGCCGATGCGCTGCTTGGTCTCTCCAGCTATGCGTGGCGTGTGAAGCACAACGTTGCCCATCACACCTACACGAACGTCGACGGCTACGACGCCGACATCACCCAGGTGCCGTTCGCTCGGCTGGCGCCCGTTCAGGAAACGCGGCCGTGGTACCGGCTGCAGCACTACTACATCTGGTTGCTCTACTGCGTGATGGCGCTCCGCTGGCAGACCGTCGGCGATGCCGCCGCGTTCGTTCGGGGGAATATCGGGACGAGCGCTCTGCGCCTGCCTCGGGGGTGGGATCTCGTCGGACTCGTCGGCGGGAAGGTGATCTTCATCAGTTGGGCGATCGTCGCCCCGATGCTCGTCTATCCCTGGTGGGGCGTCGTGCTGGCGTATCTCGTCTACTCGATGGTCGTGAGCCTGATCATGGCTGTGACCTTCCAGCTCGCGCACTGCGTCGAGGAGGCCGACTTCGCCTCGGCGGAGGAGCTCGCCGCCGACCGGCGACTCTGGGCGGTGCATGAGGTCGAGACGACGGTCGATTTTTGCCCGCGCAACGTTGTCCTCAGCTGGGCGGTCGGAGGGCTCAACTACCAGATCGAGCACCATCTGTTTCCACGCGTGCCGCACACGCACTACGCCCATATCGCCACCATCGTGCAGCGCAACGCCGAGCGACACGGTGTGCGCTACGTGACGCAACGCTCGCTGCGCGCTGCGCTGCGATCGCACTTCCGGCACCTGCGCACGATGGGCCGAAGGGGCGTCCCGGTCGTACTCGAGATGGGTTGACCTTAATCTCTCTTATCCGGTTCCGTCCTGCGAAAGGGTGCAGTGGTGCAGCGTTTCCAGCGAGGGACCGGGCTCGCCAGGGGTCGCGGCCGCTCTTCTGATCGTCGCGCGTGCGGCGCGCCCGTCGAGCTCCAGCTCCCCGATGGAGTTGTCGAAGGTCGGGCCCCTTACGAACCGCCAGCGGGGCGTGGATGGAGCGACTCCGGATGCTCGGGCGAGTCGCGCGAAGAGGCCCGCGGCCGCCCGCGAGCCTGTAAGCCGCACGACGCGCCGCTGAAGCGGCGTCAGCGGATTGCGGAAGGGAGAGCAGACGATCTGGTACACGCGGCTCGAGCCCTCGTCCTGGCCGAGCAAGATTTCGGCCACATAGGCGGTGTGCACGTCGCCCCCGAGCAGGGTGATCGTTGCGGGTGGCTCGCCCGATGTGCCGCGGCTGACGGATCGCAGGAGCTCCACGACCCGCTCGAAGGAGTCGTGAAAGGCAGGCCAGTGCTCGAGGTCGAACCGTCGTCTGACCCACTCACCGAGGCGGGCCGCCGGCCTTCCCCAGGCGCCCGCGCAGACCGCTTCGTTCCAGGCCTCGAGGTGGTGGATCCCGTGCGACATGAATACAGGCAGAGTGCTCGCGACGACCAGGTGATCGAACGATCCGCGGCTGTGCTCGGCGATCCAGTCCCATTCCTCGTCGTCGATCATGTCGCGGCGTTCGTCGTCGAGCACCCGCGCCGCGCGCGAGTCGATCACGAGCAGTCGCGCTCGACCGAAGTCACGGTAGTACGCCCAGCGGCTGGCCGCTGATTCTCGATCGCAGCGGAGGGCGAACGCGCGCAGGCGCGCACCGGCGTCTCCGTCCGTTTGGACGAGCCGAAACAGCTCTTCCTCGGCGAGCTCGGGTGGGGACAGGTTGCCAAGATGTTGGTAGAGCCAGTACGACATGAACGCCCCCGTGATGCGTGCCTCCCACCAAGGGAGCGCGCGCATCTCCTCGACCCACCGTTGGGAGATGTTCCAGTCGTCGTGGACGTCGTGGTCGTCGAAGATCATTGCCGAGGGCACTGTCGACAGGAGCCAGCGGATGTCGGGGTCCGACCATGACTCGCGGTACAGGCGGGTGTACTCCTCGAAATCCGCAACCTCAGGCCCAGGCGGCCGGGTGATGTCTCTGCGAGTGCGGATGAACGCGGCGGTTTCCGGCGGCACCTCGTCCGCGTACACCTGGTCTCCGAGCAAGACGAGCGCATCGGGCCACGGTGCTGCGGCCTCCTGGAGCTGACGGGAGTAGGCCCAGAGCGCGTCGACACCGAGACCGAGCGGATGCTCCGCAGGAGACGAGGTGTACGGCGCACGCTGCGGTGCGCCGACCCGGCAGGAACCGAAGATCAGCCGCGATTGGCGCTCGCCGCGACGGGTGTGGATCGCGCACGGCGGTCTGCCGTCTGCCGGCGGCCAGACCACGTCGCCATCCAAGCGGACTTCGTAGGGCGCGACCGAGCCCGGCTCGAGCCCGTCGACCACGACGAGCGCGTAGTGGTGACCGTCGACACTGAACGTGCGCGCCCGATGTCCCAGCACGTCGACCTCGTAGGGCCCGTCTGTCTCCACCCACACCGTGGCCGTAGTCGAGCCGACGTAGCGCAACAGCGGGCCGAGGACGAGTGACGGCACGGCCGGAAGCATGCACGACCTTCCGGGGCCGACCGACGCCACACGGGAGCCCGCCCGCGCCCACGCAGCGTTCTCGCTAGGCGGTGCGTGCGCGCGTGCGACCGCCAGTCCGTCGTGCGACGACGACCTGGTCGGCCACGATCACGCCGATCAGGACGGCCAACAGCGCCCCGGCGACGACAAGTGCAGGAGCGAAGGCCCCGGTCGGCGCGATCAGGAAGCAGGCTAGGGCCCCACCGATACGCCTCAAGCTGATCTTGCCCGTGACGCGCAGCCGGACGGCCGCCTGCGCGAGCAGGTACACCGCGGGGCCGCCGACGACCACGGCGAGCTCCGCGGCGGAGAGCTCGTCGGTGGGGTGGGCAATGACGATCTCGTCGCCGACTGCGCTGAGAAGGATGCCGGCGATGATCGCGATGTGGAGATAGGTGTACGCGTCGCGCGCCAGAAGTGTGCGGCGCTCCGCCCGCTCGAGCGCGCGTTCTGCCAGGGTCGCGACGAAGTCGAAATAGAGCCACCAGAGGGCGGCGGTGCCGAGGAAGGCGATTGCGAACGCGATCACCCGCGCGGGGGTCAGCTCGAGCTGCGAGGTCGTCGCTCCGGTGACGACGATCGACTCGCCGAGCGCGATGATGATGAACAGCTGGAACCGCTCGGCGAAGTGCTCCGTGCCGACGTCCCATGCCTCTGGGTCGATCCGCGGGCGCCAGGGCACCCAGTAGGTCACGAGCGGTGCACCGTAGTCGAGCGCGAGCGCGGCGAGCCATAGCGCCGCGCGCGCCGGCCCGTCGACGAGTGCTCCCGCGAGCCAGAGAAAGCCCGCGGCGACGAACCAGGTCAGGATCACGGCCGCCCGCTCGCGCTCGATCGTGCCGCGGTCTGCGGCGACGAACGTGAGGAACAAATGGCGCCCGACCTGAATCGCGACGTACGAGCCGGCGAACATCAGCGCCCGTTCGCCGAACGCGTCGGGGATCGCGATCGCCATCAGCATGCTGGCGAGCATCAACACGATCAGGAGGAGCCGGACGAGGACCGATTCCGGGTCCAGCTCGTTGGTCACCCACGTCGTGTAGTTCCACGACCACCAGACGACAAGGAGGATGAGAGCCGCCTGACCGGCGCCCTGCCACGTGAGCTTGTCGAGCAACAGATGCGAGATCTGCGTGATCGCGAAGACGAAGACGAGGTCGTAGAACAGCTCGAGCGTCGTCGTGCGCGGCTCGCTGTCGGCGTCGCGGACGAGCTCGTCTCGGCTCAGGTTCGGCACGCGGTGCAGCGTAGAGCGAGTCCCGCGGCCGGTCGCGTGCTCGGTCAGGCGCTGGGCGTCGGCACGGCGGCTAGCAGTTGCGACTTGTCGGCCAGCGCCGTGGTGGCCGGACCGTGCAGGACCTCGCCGGTCGCCGCGAAGCGCGAGCCGTGACAGGGGCAGTCCCAGCTTTCCTCGGCGTCGTTCCAGCTCACGATGCAGCCCAGGTGGGTGCACACCGCGCTGACCGCGTGGAGCGCCCCGGCTGCGTCACGTGAGACAGCGAGGCGCTCGCCGCCGACCCGCACAATTTCGCCCTCACCGCGCTCGAGCTCGGCGGCGGCCTCGGGCGGCTCGTCGCGGCCGAGGCGGTCGCCGATCAACCGTTTCGCGTCGTGAGCGCCCTTCGACACCAGGGCCGGGAGGGCCTTCGGCTCGAGCCGGCCGGGGTCGAAAAGCTCTGACCACGGGCTCTCGCGTTCGAGGACGAGATCCCGCAGGAGCATCCCGGCGGCCGTGCCCGTCGTCATGCCCCAGCCGCCGAAGCCCGACGCGGTGAAGATGCGCGATCGCTTGTCGATCGCGCCGATGAACGGTCGCCGATCGAGCGAGTAGAGGTCCTGCGTCGACCAGCGGAAGAGCACGTCACCGGCTCCTAGTGCGTCTCGGGCCCAGCGCTCGAGCTGTTCCGAGTGTGTGCGTGCGCCTCCGGCACCGGGCTCTCCGACCGAGTGGCCCTCGCCCGAGACGACGAGCACGGCGCGTCCCTCGAAGGTCGCCGTTCGGACGGAGTGGGATGGTGTCGAGGCGCTGATGAACATCCCGTCGGGCAGGGCGTCACCCGCCTCCAACGCGAGCGCATAGCCGCGCGACGCGCGCGAGCGAGCGACGAGCAGCTTGGCGTCCAGGATGGGAGCGTGCGTCGCCACCACGACGCTCTCGGCGGTCACGACATGACCGGCGTCGGTGCGGACGCGGGACGGTGTCCCGCGCTCGATGTCGACCACGCGGGAGCGCTCGAACACCTGCCCGCCGGCCGACTCGAGCTGCGTGACGAGCGGCAGGAGGTACTTGCGCGGGTGGAGCTGCGCCTGCCCGGAGAAGCGGACGGCACCCGACGTCGGGAACGGAAGGGGCGGCTCGTCGACGAAGCTCGCCGGGAGGCCGACCGACACCGCGGTCTCGACCTCGCGTTCGAGCCGCTCGACGTCGTCGTCGCTCGTCGCGAACGTGTACGCGGACGTATCGCGGAGCTCGCACTCGATCTCGTGCTCGCGGCAGAGGCGTCGGATCGTGTCCAGCCCAGCCTCGTTGGCCTCGCCGTACAGCCGTGCGGCGTCCTGGTCGAGCCGCTCGGCGAGCTCGGCGTAGATCAGGGTGTGCAGCGACGTCACCTTCGCAGTCGTGTGTCCGGTCACGCCGTTGATGACACGGTCGGCCTCGACGAGCGCGACCGTCCGCCCGTCCTGCGCGAGAAGAAGTGCCGTCGTGATGCCGACGATGCCGCCTCCCACGACGGCGACGTCGACCTCCAGGTCCCGGTCTAGCGCCGGATACGACGTCGAGAGCGAGGTTGCGACCCAAAATGACTCCTGCGCCTCCACGAGCATCCATTACCCCTCGTGCTCGTGGGGAAACGAGCATCCCGCGTGAGGACGGAGCGGTCCGCCGTCGGTCAGTGGGCGGCGTCGAGGCGCGACACGGTCTTCTGCGTAATGCTCGAGACCCACACCGAGTCCTTCTGTGCGGCGACGATGTGCGCGGAAGCGTGGCCCGGGTGGGCTGGAGCGATGCGGATCGGGGGCCCATCAACCCGGCCGGTTGCTGCGTCGATACGGGTCACCGTCCCGTCGTCTTGATTCGCGACCCAGACTGAGCCTCCGGCGGCAGCCATCCACGTCGGATACGTCCCTGCGTCGATCGTGTCGACGACCGCCATCTCCTCCGGGTCGACGCGGCTCACGCTGCGCCCATCCCGATTCGCGACCCACACATCGCCGTTCGCGACGGTGATGCCGACCGGGAAGTCGCCGACCTTCACCTTGTTGACGCGACCGGTGGTCGGGTCGACGCGGATCAGCTCGCCGTCCTCGGCGGCGGCGGCCCACACGGCACCGGCGCCGAACGCGAGCCCGATGACGCGCTGCGTGCTGAGGACGATCTTCCTGCCGACCTGCTTGCCGGTCGTGGGATCGAGGCGTACGAGTGTCGCAGGGTTGCGGCCGACCACGACCCAGAGCGAGCCGGCGCCGAAGTCGTACCCGAACGGCGTGTCGTCGAAGGAAATGCGTCGCTGGACCTTCCCGGTTCTCCAGTCGAGCGCGAGGAGCGCGCCGGGCTTCGTGTCCATGAAGTCGCCAAGCCGCTCGGTCCACACCGACGTCCCGAGACGCCGAGTTTCGCTGAGGACGCCTCTCATCGGAATCGACTTCTCGACGGCCCCCGTGGCAAGGTTGATCCGGTCGAGCCGACCGTTGAGGGCCGGCGCGCCCTCGTTCAGCGCCACCCACAACGCTTTCGGCCCAGCGGCGACGCCGTTGGGCTCACCTTCGACGCGAAGCGTGGCGGTGACGTTCTTCGTGGTCGTCTCTTCCTGACCGCACGGAAACAGCGGCGATTCGAGAGCCAGTCGCATCGAGCGAGCCCCGGAAAGGGCAGCC
>NZ_DATMBZ010000099.1:0-20400 GCF_035558935.1 Gaiella sp.
AGGCATCGGCAACGCGGGCATCGTGATGCGCCCCTACGTCGTCGAGAAGATCGTCTCGCCGAAGGGGAAGACCGTCTCGCGCACGGAGCGACAGCGACTCGACCGGGCGGTCGGCCCGGTCAACGCGCGCGACATCGGGAACATGATGGTCAGCGCCGTCCAGGCAGGCACGGGAACGGCCGCGCAGATCCCGGGCTACCGCGTGGGCGGCAAGACGGGCACTGCGGAGACGGGCGTCGCAGGGCGGAACACGACGTGGTTCATCGCCTTCGCGGGCCGGCCGGGCCGGCGGCCCGAGGTCGCGATCGCGGTCGCGCTCGAGCGCCAGAGCCTCACGGGCGGCGCGACGGCCGCGCCGATCGCGAAGACCGTGCTGGAGTCGCTCCTCCGGACGGGAGGAAACCCCTAGATGGTCCGGTCGAGCCTCACCGTTCGTGTTGCCAACCCGGCCGGGAGCCTGCCGATCCAGCCACTACCCTTGGAGACCTGATGGCGACCATCGACGAGCGCCGGGGCACGATCTTCGCAGGCCGCTACCGCCTCGAGCGCAGGCTCGGGAGCGGCGGCATGGCCGACGTCTGGCTCGCCGAGGACCAGGAGCTCGGACGCAAGGTCGCGATCAAGATCCTCCACGAGCGCTACGCGAACGACACGCAGTTCGTAGAGCGGTTCCGGCGCGAGGCGACCCACGCGGCCGGGCTCTCGCACCCGAACGTCGTCTCGATCTACGACCGCGGTGAGGCCGAAGGCTCGTACTACATCGTCATGGAGTACGTCGAGGGGCGCACGCTCAAGGAGCTGATCGTCACGCGCGGCCCGTGCCCGGTTCCCGTGGCGATCTCGTACGTCCGCCAGGTGCTGGCCGCGCTTCGGTATGCGCACCGGAACGGCATCGTCCACCGGGACATCAAGCCGCACAACGTCCTCGTCGACCACGAGGGGCGCGTCAAGGTCGCCGACTTCGGCATCGCCCGCGCCGGCTCGAGCCAGATGACCGAGGCCGGCTCGATCATCGGCACCGCGCAGTACCTCTCCCCCGAGCAGGCCCGCGGCGCCCCCGTCGACGAGTCGTCCGACCTCTACTCGACCGGCATCGTCCTCTACGAGCTCTTGACCGGCAAGGTGCCGTTCACCGGCGAGACGCCGGTCGAGATCGCGATGAAGCACCTCTCGCAGGTGCCGCCCGCGCCGTCGACGATCCGAAACGAGATCCCACGCGATCTCGACCTCGTCGTGCTGCGCGCGCTCGCCAAGGAGCCCGCCGACCGCTATCGCTCGGCCAAGGAGATGGACCGCGACCTCGAGCTCGTCGGCCGCGGCGACGCCGTCGGCCCCGAGACCGAGGAGGCGGCGACGATGGTGCTGCGCGGCGAATCGACCGCCGCGACGGCCGTCGCCGCGCGACCTGCGGCCTACGGCGGCGACGAGCGCTACCGGTCGTACGAGGGACAGGTGAAGACGGGACGCGCGTGGTGGCCGTGGCTGATCGCGGCCGCGGCGGCGATCGCGCTCGGGATCGGCGGCTGGCTGCTCTACGACAACGTCCGCGACCAGATCGACGCGAACGAGCCCGTCGCCGTGAATCTCTACACGGGCATCCTCGAGTCGAAGGCGGTCGCTGCGATCGACGCCGACGGGTTCGAGCCGCGCGTGCGACGCCTGCCGAACGCGGACACCCGACCGGGTTACGTCTACGAGCAGGACCCGGAGGAGGGCACCAAGCTTCCGAAGGGGTCGCTCGTCACGATCCTCGTGTCGAGCGGGAAGCCGAAGGTCACCGTTCCCTCCCTCGTCGGTGAGTCGCGCGATGCCGCCGTCGCCGAGCTGACGACGAGAGGTCTCGAGGCGAAGGTCGTGTCGGTTCCCTCGGATCGGCCCCCGAACGTCGTCACCGCGCAGGATCCGCGGCCGGGCGTCGTCGTCACGGCCGGCGCGTCGGTTCGGATCAACGTCTCCTCCGGGCCGAAGCCCGTCGCCGTGCCGAACGTGGTCGGCATGACCTACGACGTCGCTGCGGCACAGCTCCAGTCGGCCGGCTTCACCGTCGGCAGGTCGGAGGTCGACTCGAACCAGCCCGCCGGCGAGGTCGTCGACCAGAGCCCGCCCGGCAACTCGACCGCGACGAAGGGCTCGTCGGTCACGCTGTCCGTCTCGAAGGGCCCGACGACCGTGACCGTGCCGGACGTGGCGCTCCAGACCGTCCCGGACGCGCGGGCGACGCTGCGCGCCGCCGGGTTCAGGGTCGCGGTCGTGCGACAGGACACGGAGGACGAGTCGCTCGACGGGGTCGTCATGTCGCAGGATCCCGCGGGCAGCTCGCAGGCCGACCCGAAGTCCGTCGTCACGCTCACCGTCGGCCAGTACGTCCCGCCGCCCGACGTGACGACGCCGACGACCCCGACGACGCCGACCGATACGACCACGACGACGACCACCACTCCGACCGTCCCGTGAGCGGGCGGATACGGCTCGCGGTGCTGGCCGGTGGCCGGTCGAGCGAGCACGAGATCTCGCTCGCCTCGGCGGCCTCGGTGGCGGCGGCGCTCGACCCGGCGCGCTACGACGTCGCGACGATCGAGGTCGGCCGCGACGGCCGCTGGGCGCTCCCCCGCGGAGACCAGCGGGCCGAGCTCGAGGCGACGACGACCGCGGAGACGCTTCCGGTCCCGGCCGACTCCGCTCCCGCGACGCTCGGCGCGGTGGATGTCGTGCTCCCGATCCTCCACGGCCCCTTCGGCGAGGACGGGACGGTGCAGGGCCTCTGCGAGCTCGCCGGCGTGGCCTACGTCGGCCCGGGGGTGCTCGCGTCCTCCGTCTGCATGGACAAGGACGTCTTCAAGACGCTGATGCGCGGAGCGGGCATTCCCGTCGCCCGGCACGTGGCGCTGCGGCTCGGAGACCCGGTGACGAACCCGTTCGGGTATCCGGTGTTCGTCAAACCGGCGAACATGGGCTCGTCGGTCGGGATCTCGAAGGTCCGCGACGAGAGCGAGCTCGAGGATGCCGTGGCGCTCGCGCGGCGCCACGACGAGAAGGTGATGGTCGAGGAGTTCGTCGACGGGATGGAGATCGAGGTCGGCGTCCTCGGGAACCTCCCCTCGCCCGTCGCCTCGCCGCCCGGGCAGGTCGTCTCGAACAACGCAGACTGGTACGACTACTCGTCGAAGTACGACGAGGGGGGATCCGAGCTCGTGATCCCGCCCCCGGGGCTCGGCGACGCGCAGATCGAGCGAGCGCGCGAGCTCGCCGTCGCGGCGTTCGTGGCGACTTCTTGCGAGGGGATGGCGCGCGCCGACTTCTTCGTCCGCGCCTCCGACGGCGAGGTGGTGATGAACGAGCTCAACACGATCCCCGGCTTCACGGCGACGAGCTTCTACTCGCGGCTCTTCGCAGCGTCGGGAATCGGCTACGAGGAGCTGCTCGATCGCCTCGTCCAGCTGGCGCTCGAACGCCACGAACGGCGCAAGGGGCTCGTGTACTGAGCGCGTGCCTCGAGGGTCAGTGCGTGGCTCCAGGGCGTGGCTCTAGCCTCGCCCTCCTCGGCGTCGTGCAGCAAGAGGGAGGCTGAAGCCGCGCCCGTTAGCCGAGCACGTCGGCGAGCGCCGCTTCCCAGGCCTCGAGCGCCTCGTCGAGGACCGCGTCCTCGATCGTCAGCGGGCAGAGGACGCGGATGCAGTTCCCGTGGACGCCCGCCTTGAGGAGGATCAGCCCACGTCGGAGGGCGGCGTCGATCACGCCGAGCGCGAGCTCGGGTGCCGGCTCCTTCGTCTCCCGGTCGCGGACGAGGTCGATCGCGAGCATCGCCCCGAGCCCTCGCACGTCGCCGATCGCCGGCCACCGGAGCTGCCACTCGAGCATGCGCTCCCGGATGTGCGTGCCGACGACCTCCGCCCGCGCGACGAGCTCCTCCTCCTCGAACACGTCGAGCACGGCGAGCGCGGCCGCCTGGGCGACCGGGTTCCCGATGTACGTGCCGCCGATCGCGCCCGCGTGGGCGCCGTCCATGATCTCGGCCCGCCCGATCACGCCCGAGAGCGGCAGACCGGCGGCGATCGACTTCGCGAGCGTCATCAAGTCGGGCTCCACTCCGAAGTGCTCCATCGCGAACATCCGGCCGGTGCGGCCGAAACCGGTCTGCACCTCGTCGGCGACGAGCACGATGCCGTGCCGGTCGCAGATCGCACGCAGTCCTCGCATGTAGGCGGCCGAGGCAGGCACGAACCCACCCTCACCGAGCTGCGGTTCGATCACGATCGCGGCGACGTGCTCGGGGGCCACGTGAGTCTCGAAGATGCGTTCCAGTCGCGCGAGCGCTTCCAGCGCGTCCGGCCCGCGGTAGTCGTCCGGGTACGGAGCACGGTAGACCTCGGGAGCGTACGGCCCCATCCCCGTCTTGTACGGGTGGAACTTCGACGTCATCGTCATCGAGAGCAGCGTCCGCCCGTGGAACGCGCCCTCGAACGCGATCACGCCCGGCCGGCCCGTGTGGAGCCGCGCCAGCTTGACGGCGTTCTCGACGGCTTCGGTGCCGGCGTTGAAGAACGCTGCCCGCTTCTCGCCCGAGATCGGCGCCAGCGCGCAGAGTCGCTCGGCCAGCGCCACCGCCGGCTCGTACGGCACGACGGTGAAGTCGGTGTGGAGGAAGCGCGACGCCTGCTCGACCACGGCCTCGACGATCCGCGGATGCCCGTGACCCGCATTGACGACCCCGACGCCGCCTGCGAAGTCGACGAAGACGTTCCCGTCGACGTCGGTAATCGTCGCGTTCTCGGCGCGCTCGGCGAAGATCGGCAGATGGACGAGCAGCGGGTGCGCAATCACGCGCTCCTCGCGCTCCGCGATCGCGCGAGAGCGTGGGCCCGGGATCTCGGTGCGCAGCTCGATCGTCCTCGTCGCGGCCATCTCCTCCAGCGTATCCGAGGCTTCCGACACTAGATTCGGGTGGTGGACGCATGGCTGGAGAACCTCGGCGACGACCCGCTCGCGACGCTCGCCGCCTGGCTCGAGGAGGCGCGCGCTCGAGGGCTCCACGAACCGGAGGCTGCAGCGCTGGCCACCGCGACACCCGACGGACGGCCCGCCGCGCGCATGGTGCTCGTCCGCGGGATCCAGGAGCGGGAACTCCGCTTCTACACGAACCACGAGAGCCGCAAGGCGGACGAGATCGCTGAGAATCCGCGCGCGGCGCTCGTCTTCCACTGGGCGCCGCCGCTCCACCGCCAGGCGCGCGTCGAGGGATCCGTCACGCGGCTGACGGACGACGAGTCGCTCGTGTACTTCCGCACGCGCGCGCGTGAGAGCCGCCTGGGCGCGTGGGCGTCGCCGCAGTCGCGGCCGCTTGCCGACCGGGAGGAGCTCGACCGGCTCCTGGACGAGGTCGAGCGGCGGTTCGCCGCGACCGAGGACGTCCCTCTACCGCCGTTCTGGGGTGGGTACCGCCTCACGCCCGAGGCGATCGAGCTGTGGCAGAGCCGGCCGGGCCGGTTGCACGACCGCGCGCGCTACGAGCGGGCCGGCGAGGGCTGGTTGCGCACCAGGCTGGCGCCCTGAGATCTGGCCTCCGCAGAGATGGCTCAGGACGGCGGCGCGAGGGCCTGCTTCGTGTACAGGCCCGAGGCGTTCCAGAGCAGGTAGCCCTTGGCCCCTTGCAGACGCGCAGCGCGCACCTGCTGCAGCACCTGCTCGGGCCTGTAGTTCCAGTCCTGGATCCACGGGATCAGCTGGACGCCGCTACCCCTCGTCTGCCGCTTGAAGTCGATCAACGTCCGGAACACGGTCTCGCCGGGCTCGGCGCTCGGGGAGACGATTCCCAGCTCCCCCCCGCCGTACAGCGCCGGATAGGCCATCGGGTGGATCTGGTCGACGCTCCGGGAGATCCATGCCGGGACCTGACCGATCCCCATGTCGCGTGTCGCCGACAGGCCGAACAGCGCGGTCGAGACCCGGACGCCGAGCGGCGAGAGCCGCTGCTTTGCGTACTCGGCGAAGCTCGCGATCAGTCGACCCTTGGGGACGCTCGTCCTGCCGGGATAGAGAGCGGAGCCCACGTCCCCGTCGGACGGGAAGCGCACGTAGTCGAGCATGATCTCGTCGAAGCCAGCCCGGGCGGCCGCCGCCGCGACGGACACGGCGTAGTCCCAGACGCGCCTGTCGTACGGGTTGACCCACGCCAGTCCTGCGTTCGTCGTCCAGACAGAGCCGTCCGGCCGCTTGATCGCGAAGTCCGGGCGCGTGCGGGCGAGGTACGGGTCCTGGAAGACGACGACCCGGCCGATCAGGTAGATGCCCTTGTGGTGCATCTCGCGGGCGACCTTGTAGGGGTCGTAGTAGTTCCGTGCGGCGCCCGTCTTGCGTGCAAGCGGCACCCCGGCCGGTACGAACGAGATCTCGCCGCCCTCGTCCTTGACGTCCAGCTCGATCGTGTTGAGGCCGTACTTCGTCAGTGCCTCGTACTCGGCCAGCTTGCCCGGCAGCGACGCCAGCGCGCCCGTGACGTGCACGCCGCGCACCTCGACCGGAAGTGGGCGGGGGCGCGTCGCGACCTGGAGCGTCCCCGCGACGCCGGACGCGAGCTGCGTGCCGACGTCGGATCCCGTCTTCGTCCCCTTTCCGGCGAGCGTCATCCCGCCGGCGAGCGCCAGGAGCGCGAGGAGGAAGAGCCCCGCCACTGCAGCGCGACGACGCCGTTTCCGGCGCCGTACCGCGTCCCGGCGAGCGCGAAAGCGCTCGTTCGGGTCGAGCGATGGATACAACATGGACACCGGGCCTAGGAGTGTAGGCGATCGCCGGAGGCTCGAGCGCGGTCGGGCTGTCTACGATCCGCCTCGATGGTGCTCTCCGACCGCGCCATCCGGCGCCTGATCGAGGCAGGCCGGATCGGCATCGACCCCTACGACCCCGCTCTGATGCAGCCGTCGAGCCTCGACGTGCGCGTCGACCGGCTGTTCCGCGTCTTCCGGAACTCGCGGTATCCGTACATCGACGTCAAGACCGAGCAGGAGGACTTGACCGAGCTCGTCGAGGTCGCGGACGTCGAGCCGTTCATCCTGCACCCCGGCGAGTTCGTCCTCGGCTCGACGCTCGAGCGCGTCACGCTGCCGGACGATCTCGTCGCCAGGCTCGAGGGGAAGTCGTCGCTCGGCAGGCTCGGCCTCTTGATCCACTCGACGGCCGGCTTCATCGACCCGGGGTTCGACGGCCACGTGACGCTCGAGCTCTCGAACGTCGCGAACCTGCCGATCACGATCTACCCAGCGATGAAGATCGGCCAGCTGTCCTTCGTGCAGATGTCCGAGCCGGCGGAGACGCCGTACGGCTCGGGCAGCCTCGGGTCGAAGTACCAGGGGCAGCGCGGGCCGACGCCGAGCCGCTACTGGCAGAACTTCACGGAGCAGCCGTGATCCTCGTGACGGGCGCGAGCGGCTTCGTCGGTCGTCACGTCGTCCGAGAGCTCGCGAGCGGCGCGCACGTCCGTGCGATGGTCCGCACCGCCCGCGGCGCGGCGGCGCTCGACGGCGTCGACTGCGAGCTCGTGCGCGGGGACGTCACCGACCCCGCCTCGCTGCGGGTCGCGGCGCGGGGAATGCGGACGATCGTGCATCTCGTCGCGATCGTCGAGGGCTCGCCGGCGGCCTTCGAGCGGGTGATGGCGGCCGGCACGGGCAACCTTCTCGAGGCAGCCCGTGAGAGCGGTGTGCGGCGCATCGTCCTCATGAGCGCGCTCGGAACCGGTCCCGGAGCGACCGTCCCGTACTTCCGGGCAAAGTGGGCCGCCGAGCAGGCGGTCGCGGCATGCGGCATCGACCACGCCGTGCTGCGCCCGAGCTTCGTGTTCGGCACGGACGGAGGAGCGCTCCCGCGGTTCGCGCGGATCGCGCGGCTCTTTCCCCTGACGCCCGTGATCGGCCCGGGGACGCAGCGGGTGCAGCCGATCTGGATCGACGACCTGGTGCGCGCGGTGCAGCTCGCAGTCGACGCGGAGGGGACGAACGGCCCGATCGAGCTCGGCGGCCCCGAGGCCGTCACGTGGAGCGAGCTCTGGCGCCGCCTGAAGGCGGCGCTCGGGACGCGGCGGCCGGCGATCCACGTCCCGTTCTGGCTTGCACGCGGCCCCGCCGCCCTCTTCGAGCGGATCCCGCCCGCGCTCCTGACGCTCGACCAGCTGCGGATGCTCGAGGGGCCCGACAACGTCGTGTCGGACGGCGGCGCCTCGATGCGCCGCCTTGGCCTCGGCGAGCTGGTCGGGCTGGACGAGCAGTTGCGGCGCGCTGCCGCTCCCCGCAGCTGAAATGCAGCGGCGCGGCTGAAGCCGGGCCACGTTACGCAGTTGCGGCCGCGACGGCGGGCGCTCTTGGGGATCTGCCCCGCCCGGAGGGCGGGGATCAAGCTGCCCGGCGGGACTGAATGACTGTGGCCGCCCGAGATGGACGGCCACAGTCATTTCGGTGACCAGCGTTGGATTTGGTAGAGGCGCTTCCAGCCTGACCGAGGTGGTCGGCGGCGCGAAAGCGCGAGTCCCCTACGCGTGGCTATGGCGATTCCCCGTAGGTCCCGGGGACACGCCTCTACCCGCTGACACCTCCACTGCCGGTACTACACGAATCTGACACCCGACCACCTCCTTTCCGCGGTACGCGCACCATAGCAACGGGGGTGGACGGGGCACCAGTGCGGGTTACCCGCCCTGCGAGATGCGCGTCACGGAGCGAGGACGGTCGTCACCTCGAGCCCGTGTCCGACCGGGACCGTGACCGACACGAGGGTCGGGTCGGCCTGGCGGGCCGCGGCGTAAGCCTGCACCGTGTCGCTCGTCGTCACGTTGTCCGCGACGACGACCCCACCGGGATCGAGCTTCTCGCGCGCGAATGCGAAGAGGAGCTCGTAGTCGTCCTTCCACGCGTCCAGGAAGACGAGATCGAAGCCGTCCTCGAGCGAGGGCAAGGTCTCCTTCGCGTCGCCGACGACGAGGTCGGCCCACTCGTCGAGGCCCGCATCCGCGATGTTCCGACGCCACTGCTCGACCTTCCGCTCGTCCTGCTCGAGCGACACGACGCGGCCGCCGAGGATGCGCGCCGCTGCGGCCAGCCAGATCGTCGAATACCCACGCGACCCGCCGAGCTCGAGGACCTCGCACCCGGGGTTCGGCGCGACGAGCGCGAAGAGCAGCCGGCCCGACTCCGGCCCGACCGCCAGCGACCGCTGGTCGACCGGCACTCCGGCCTGCTGCTCCGCGGCGTCCTCGGCCTCCATCCGGGCGAGGACGGAGCGCACGCGATCGTCGAGCATGGATCGAGCCTAGACGATGGGTCGCGCCTCGCCGGGGCGTCCGATGGTCAGGGCGTCTGGGAGGGGCTGCCGACGTCGATCACGATCATCCCGTCGTCCCTGACGCGGACGGGATACGTCGCGACCGGGAGGTAGGCGGGGAGGCTGAGAGCGGTTCCCGTGCGGAGGTCGAAGCGTGCTCCGTGGCGCGGGCAGACCACTTCGCACGCCTCGCAGTCCCATTCACCCTCGCAGAGCGGGCCGTCGTCGTGCGTGCAACGGTCCTCGATCGCGTGGAGCCGGCCCTGGCAGTGGTACAGCCCGACCGTGTGCATGCCCGCGGGCACGAGCCGCATCGAGCCGTCGGGAAGCTCCTCGAGCGGCAGCGCCTCGATCTCGGTGGTGGCGGCGGGCTCCACTACGACAGGCTGATCTCGCCGGACGAGGTGCCCCACTCGTCGGGAAGAGGCGTTCCCTTCGCGCGGTGCAGAGCGACCTTCAGCACCCCGAGGCCGAGCAACGCGCACTTGAGCCGCACCGGCGTGAGCGGGATCCCGATCTCCTCGAGGAGCTCGTCCTTCGGCATGGTCGCGACCTCGTGCGCCGTGCGGCCCTTGACCATGTCCGTCAGCATCGACGTCGCCGCCTGGCTGATCGCGCACCCGCGGCCCTCGAAGCCCACGTCCTCGATCACCTCGCCCTCGCCGAAGCGCACCGACACCGTCACCTCGTCGCCGCAGAGCGGGTTCTGTCCCTCGGCGATCGCATCGTGCGGCTCCAGCACCCCGTGGTTTCGCGGTGCCTTGTAGTGGTCGAGGATGACCTCTCTGTAGAGCTGCTCGAACTCGCTCATCAGCCGAGCGACGCCTTGACCTTGTGCAGCCCGGCGAGCAGGCGTTCGATCTCCTCGGGAATCGAGTAGACGTAGAAGCTCGCGCGCGTCGTGGCCGAGACACCGAGGCGCGTCATGAGCGGCTGCGTGCAGTGGTGGCCCGCGCGAACTGCGACACCCTCCCAGTCGAGGATCTGCGCGACGTCGTGGGGGTGGATGCCCTCGACGTCGAACGAGACGATCCCGGCACGACGGTCGGGCGGCGGCCCGAACACGCGCACCCAGGGAAGCTCGTCGAGCCTGGCCATCGTCTCCCCGACGAGCGCGTGCTCGTGACGCTCGATCGCCTCGAGACCGATCTCGGAGATGTAGTCGATCGCGGCCCCGAAGCCGACCGCCTCGGCGATCGCCGGCGTGCCGGCCTCGAACTTGTACGGCAGCTCGTTGAACGTCGTCCGCTCGAGGGCGACCGAGCGGATCATCTCGCCGCCGAGATTGAACGGGCTCATGGCCTCGAGCAGCTCTCGCTTGCCCCACAGCGCGCCGATTCCGCTCGGCCCGCAGAGCTTGTGCGACGAGATCGCGACGAAGTCCGCGCCGAGCGCCTGCACGTCGACGCGCCGGTGCGGCGCGGCCTGGGCCGCGTCGACGACCATGATCGCGCCTTGCTCGTGGGCCCATGCGGCGAGTGTCTCGACGGGGTTGATCGTGCCGAGGGTGTTCGAGACGAGGTTGTTCGCGACGACCTTCACGTTCCCCTCCCGCGCGAGCGAGTCGAGCGAGTCGAGCTGCAGCTCGCCGAGGTCGTCGATCGGGATGTTGCGGAAGCTCGCGCCGGTCCGGTGCGCGATGTACTGCCAGGGGACGAAGTTGGCGTGGTGCTCGAGCTCCGTGATGACGACGACGTCGCCCGGGCCGAGGTTGTCGAGGCCCCAGGCGTACGCCACGAGGTTGATCGCCTCGGTCGCGCTCCGCGTGAAGACGATCTCCTTCTCCGACGGCGCGTTCAGGAGCGCGGCAACGGTGCGACGGGCGCCCTCGAACCCCTCGGTGGCGCGCTCGGCGAGGCGGTAGACGCCGCGGTGCACGTTCGCGTACTCGTGCTCGTAGAAGGTGCGCATCCGGTCGAGCACCTGACGCGGCTTCTGGGTCGACGCAGCCGAGTCGAGGAACGCAACGGGGCGACCGTCGACGAGGTCCTCGAACACGGCGAAATCGGCGCGGAGGCGGTGCGCGTCGAGAGCGGGAAGAGCCGTCGAGGTCATACGGCCATCGTAGCCACGGCCCTTCCTGCGACCGCTACGCGCCGGCCGGCTTCACGCGGCCGTTGCGTTGCGCGAGCTCCGCGACCTCGCGTTGTCGCTCGACGACCGCCGCGACCGTCTCGAGAATCTCGCAGAGCCGCTGCAGGCGCAGCCGCTCGCTCGGCTCCTCGAGCAGCTCGAGCTTCAGCTCGGGCGCCAGCTCGAACCGCGACGCGATCGCGAACGCGGGCTGCTCGAGGCCCTCGTCGGGGACCTCGACCTCCGCGCCGGTGAGCTCGACGAGCCGGGCAAAGAGCCCGAGGCCGCGCCTGACGTCGTCCGGCGGGGGCGGGTCGTCCGTGTCGGCGAACGGCTCGATCGTGCCGGTGTGGAAGCTGCGGCCGTCGGTGAGCTCGACGAGGCGGAACCGGTCCCCGCCCTCGACCACGATGTTCAGCCTGCCGTCCTCGAACCGGTCGACGACCTCGACCACGGTCGCGAGAGTTCCCGTCCGGCGGAGGCCGTCGTCGTCGGCGTACACGAGCCCGAACGGCTGCTCGTTCTCGAGGCACTCGCCGATCAGCTCCCGGTAGCGCGGCTCGAAGATGTGGAGCGGGACCTGCTCCGTCGGGAGCAGAACGAGCCCGAGCGGGAAGAGACCGATCTCCTCCATGGCCCAAGCCTACGCCCGGGCGATGGCGGCTACAGCAGGAGGATCGCGATCGCCGCGAGAAGGCCGATGACGGCGATGAACCGCATGCCCCGACGGTATCCGCGCCGTCAGGAGATACCGAGCGCCGGGTCGGGGATTCGTCAAGACGCCGCGACGTCGAACTCGACCGTCTCCCAGACGGCGCCGCGGTCGCTTCGTGTCAGCTCGAGCCCGTGTCGCCACGCGGCGCGGCGCAGCTCCTCGGGACTGTGTACGAAGACGCGGAATCGCTTGCGCACCAGAGCGAGAGCCGCATTCTGCAGCCGCACGACGAAGCGAACCGCGGCCCGATCGCGCGGGTAGCTGACGAGGAGAGTCCGCAGCGTCCGCGAGGCCGCCGCCTCGAGGAGCGCCGGGCCGTCGGGGGAGCAGCACACGACACGGCGGAGGACGACGACGTCCGCGGGAGCGACGGCCTCCGGCGTCTCGAGGAGGTCGGCGAGCGCGAACGCGCTCCGGTCGGCGATCCCGAGCGCGTCGGCGAGCTCTCGCGCCGGCCCGGCATAGCCGTCGACGACCTCGACGACCGTGCCGCGTTCCGCGCCACGACGAACGAGCTCAGCCTGGATCTGGCCGATCCCTCCACCGACCTCGACGACGGTGGCGCCGTCCAGCCCACGCTCGGTCGCCCATGCGGCGATGAGCTCCGCGTCCGCGCCGCCGAGCCCCTTGCGGAGATAGCGGCGGAGCGCGCGACGCGCACTCTTCTCGCCGAAGATGTCGAGCGACTCGCCGGCACAGCAGGAGCACGGCACGACACCATCCTGCCAGGGCTCACCGGCGAGGCGGGCAACGCGCCAAGAGGGGCGAGGCTGAAGCCACGCCCCGAGCGGGCTAGCTCTGCGGGATGCGGGCCTCGAGGGCCGCGCCGAGCGCCTCGCGCACGGGCAGGAGCTCGATCCGGTCGAGCACGTCCTGGAAGAAGCCGCGCACGATCAGCCGCTCGGCCTCGGAGCGCGGGAGGCCGCGGGCCATCAGATAGAAGAGCTGCTCGCGGTCGACCTGCGAGAGGGTCGCCCCGTGCGTGCAGCGGACGTCGTTCGCGAGGATCTCGAGGCCCGGGATCGAGTTCGCGGTCGCCGTCTTCGAGAGCAGGAGGTTGCGGTTCTCCTGGTAGGCGTTCGTCTTCTGGGCGCCCTCCTCGACCCGGATCATCCCGCGCCAGACCGTGGCCGCGGAGTCGCGGAGCGCGCCTTTGAAGGCGAAGTCCGACGTCGTGTCCGGCGCGGCGTGGAGCTGGTACGTGTCGTAGTCGAGGTGCTGCTCACCGTCCGCGAAATAGGCGCCCGTGACCCGCGAGGTGGCGCCCCGGTCGGCGAGGTCGTTCTGGATCCAGACCTTTCCGCGCGAGGAGCCGAAACCGCCCTCGACCCAGTCGAGCTCCGCGTCGCGCTCGACGCGCGCGTGGCACGAGGCGAACAGCCAGGCGGCTCGGGAGAGCCTCTGGACGTTGACGATCTCGGTCTTTGCACCGTCGTGCACGACGACCTCGACAACGCCGTTCACGTAGGCCACCAGGTCGTCTTCGGCGGACGTGAGCTCCTGTACGAGCGTGAAGCGCGAGCCCGGCTCCGCCACGACGAGGACGCGCCAGAAGAGCGACCCGTCGGGCACGTTGCTCGCGACCCTGAGGTAGAGCGGCTTCTCCAGCTCGACGCCCTCGGCGACCTGCACCAGCAGGCCGTGCTCCCAGACCGCCGCGTTGTGCGCCCGGAGCTTGTCGTCGGGCCTGACGAGGCTGCCGAGCAGCGGGTGGTCGTCGGTCAGCGGCTCGAAGCGGATGCCGTCCGGGACGCCCTCGGACACCGCGATCCCGGACTCGTCGATCGTCGCGGACGCGGCGACGTCGAGGTCGAGCATCGACGGCACGGTGCCGGCGGTCGCGGTCGCCGCCGCGAACGCGTCCGGGTCGAAGCCCGCGAGGTCGGTGAAGCGCCAGTGCTCGTCGCGCGTCGTCGGCAGCGGGAGCGCCCTGTAGGCCTCGAGCAGCTCAGTCCTCACGGGGCGCGTACCTCCGGTGGAGCATCAGTGTGTTGCCGTCGGGGTCGTGGAAGATCGCCATGTGGCAGACGCCCGTGTCGAACGGCTCGCCGAAGAACTCCACGCCCTTCGCCTCGAGCGCGCGCTGCGCCGCCTCGACGTCCGGGACTCGGAGCGCGATCGAGGACGTGTGCGGGCCCTCGAACTCGCGCCCGATGTTGGTCGGGTCGACGAGGTAGAGCGAGACGTTCTCGCCGAGCTGGAACTCCGGCCAGCCCTCCGCGTCGGACGCGCGCGGTAGCTCGAGCGTCTCGCCGTAGAAGGCGATCGAACGCTGCATGTCGGTCACCGGGACCGAGACGAAGTCTGTTCGCTCGACCGTGATCACGTGCCGGCGTACTCCTCGTCGCGCGGTGCGTAGCGGTGGTGGAGCATGAGGGCGTTGCCGTCCGGGTCGCGGAAGAACGCCATGCGGCAGACCCCCGTGTCGAAGGTGTCGCCGTCGAACTCGACCCCCTTCGCCTCGAGCTCGCCCCGTGCGGCGGCGACGTCGTCCACGTGAAGCGCGAGGTGGGCGGTCGTCTGCGGTGCGAATTCGAGGCCGAACTGCGTCGGCTCGTAGATCCCGAAGCACTGCTCACCCACCCAGAACTCGCCCTGGCTGCGGTCGTCGGGACGGAGACCGAGCACGTCGACGTAGAACGCCCGCGAGCGGCGCCAGTCCGTCGACGGCACCGCGACGAAATCGGCCCTCGTGATCGTGGTTCCCGCCATGGTGAGCTGCGCGCGAGGCGCAAGTGACACCGTGTCACTTGCCTCTCTAGCCGACGGAACCCTCCATCTGCAGCTGGATCAGGCGGTTCATCTCGACCGCGTACTCGAGCGGCAGCTCCTTCGTGATCGGCTCAACGAAGCCCGCCACGATCATCGCGCTCGCCTCCGCCTCGGACAGCCCGCGGCTCATGAGGTAGAAGAGCTGCTCCTCGCCGATCTTCGAGACCGTCGCCTCGTGGCCGAGGTCGACGTCGTTCTCCTTCACGTCGATGTAGGGGTACGTGTCGGAGCGGGACTCCTCGTCGAGGATCAGCGCGTCGCAGACGACCTTCGACTTCGAGCCGTGCGCGCCCTTCGCGACCTCGAGCAGGCCGCGGAAGCCGCCCCGGCCGCCGTTCTTCGAGATCGACTTCGAGGTGATCACGCTCGACGTGTTCTTCGCGACGTGCACGACCTTGCCGCCCGCGTCCTGGTGCTGGCCCTTCCCCGCGAAGGCGATCGAGAGCACCTCGCCGTGGGCGCGCTCGCCCATCAGCCAGATGGCCGGGTACTTCATCGTCACCTTCGAGCCGAGGTTCCCGTCGACCCACTCCATCGTCGCGTCCTCGTAGGCGACCGCGCGCTTCGTGACGAGGTTGTAGACGTTGTTCGACCAGTTCTGGATCGTCGTGTAGCGGCAGCGGCCGCCCTTCTTGACGACGATCTCGACGACCGCCGAGTGGAGCGAGTCGGACGAGTAGATCGGCGCGGTGCAGCCCTCGACGTAGTGCACGTAGGCGCCCTCGTCGACGATGATCAGCGTGCGCTCGAACTGGCCCATGTTCTCCGCGTTGATGCGGAAGTAGGCCTGGAGCGGCATCTCGATCGAGACGCCCGGCGGCACGTAGATGAACGACCCGCCCGACCAGACCGCCGAGTTGAGCGCGGCGAACTTGTTGTCGTTCTGCGGGATGATCGTCGAGAAGTACTGCCTGACGAGCTCCTCGTGCTCGCGGAGCCCGGAGTCCATGTCGAGGAAGATCACGCCCTTGCGCTCGAGGTCCTCCTGGAGCTTGTGGTAGACGACCTCCGACTCGTACTGCGCCCCGACGCCGGCGAGGTACTTCTTCTCGGCCTCCGGGATCCCGAGGCGGTCCCAGGTGTCGAGGATCTCCGCGGGGAGGTCCTCCCACTTGTCCGCCTGCTTCTCGGTGGGCTTGACGTAGTAGTGGATGTTGTCGAAGTCGATCCCCGACAGGTCCGCGCCCCAGCCGGGCATCGGCCGGGCGAGGAAGTAGTCGAGGCTCTGGTGGCGGAACTTCCGCATCCAGTCGGGCTCGCTCTTGTGGTCGGAGATGACGTCGATCAGCTCGTGTGAGAGCCCCTTCGGCGCCTTGTAGATCGTCGACTTGTCGTCGACGTGCCACCCGTAGCCGTAGTCGGCCCGGATGTCGCGGATGACGTCGGTCTCGCTCTGGCTCATGAGGCCTCCCCTCCGACGCCGGCCGGCATGAAGGCCTCGTAGCCCTCCGCCTCGAGCCTGTGCGCCAGCTCGGCGCCGCCCGAGGCGACGATCCGGCCGTCCACGAAGACGTGGACGTGGTCCGGCGTCACGTAGTTGAGGATCCGCTGGTAGTGCGTGATCACGAGCGCGCCCATCTCGGGGCCGACGAGCGTGTTGACGCCCTCGGCGACGATGCGCAGCGCGTCGATGTCGAGCCCGGAGTCGGTCTCGTCGAGGATCGCGATACGCGGCTTCAGCATCGCCATCTGGAGGATCTCGACCCGCTTCTTCTCGCCTCCCGAGAACCCGTCGTTCAGGTACCGCTGCGCGAGCTCGCGCGGCACCTTCAGGTGCTCCATCGCCGCGAGCAGCTCGGTGCGGAACTCCTTCACGGGGACCGGGTTCTCCTCGCCGCCGTTCGCAGCCTTCCGCTTCGCGTTGATCGCGCTGCGGAGGAAGCTCGTGACGGTCACGCCCGGGATCGCGTGGGGATACTGGAACGCGAGGAAGAGCCCCCGCTGCGCCCGCTCGTCGGCCCCCATCTCGAGGATCGACTCGCCGTCGAAGCGGATGTCGCCCTCCGTGATCTCGTACGCCGGGTGCCCCATCAGCGCGTACGCGAAGGTCGACTTCCCGGAGCCGTTCGGTCCCATGATCGCGTGCTTCGCGTTCGTGTCGACGGTCAGGTCGACGCCCTTGACGATCTCGGTCCCGTCCTCCAGGGCGACGTGCAGGTTCGTGATCTCGAGCAGTGCCACGGATGTCCTTCGGTTGCAGGTCTCGAAGAGAATGTCGCGCACAGGACCTCCCCTGCGCGCACACACCGATGGTACCCACCCGGGTCGTGTCCGGGTATCCGGTCGCTCGGCGCTCCTTAACCGGATCCACGCGGGCGAAGTCTCTCCAGCCGCTACGCTCTGCGCATGCCCTTCGGTATCGGCATCTGGGAGCTGCTCATCCTGTTGCTCGTGCTGCTCCTCGTCTTCGGCCCCAAGCGGCTGCCGGAGATGGGGCGCCAGCTCGGCAAGGGCATGCGCGAGTTCAAGGAATCGGTGTCCGGCAAGGACGACGACGGGTACGACGACGACGTGGCGGAGCTGCCGCCCGCGCAGCCCGCCGAGACGTCGACGACCGCGACCGCGCGCGAGCGCGACACCGTCTCCTAACAGCTCCCGCGAGCGATGGCCCGCCGGATCGTGCCGCGGCGCCTGAGCCACGACGAGGAAGCGACCCTCGTCGAGCACCTGACCGAGCTCAGGCATCGGCTGCTGATCTGCATCTTCGCGATCGTCCCTGCGTTCGCGATCGCGTACGCGTTCCACTCCGAGCTGATCCGCCGCCTGATGGACCTCGACCCCGAGGGCACGCCGATCGTCACGCTCGGCGTCACGGAGCCGTTCACGACCTCGCTCAAGGTCAGCTTCTACGCGGCGGTCGCGATGGTGCTGCCGATCATCCTCTGGCAGGTCTGGGCCTTCCTCGCCCCCGCCGTGGGGCACGAGACACAGCGCGTGCTCGGCGTGTTCGTCGTGCTCGCCACGGGCCTCTTCGCCGCGGGGGTGGTGTTCTGCTACTCGATCGTGCTGCCGAGGGCGCTCTCGTTCCTCGTCGACTACGACTCCGAGCTCTACACCGAGCAGATCCGGGCGAGCTACTTCCTCTCGTTCGTCGCACTGACGTTGCTCGCGTTCGGGATCGCGTTCGAGATGCCGATCTTCGTGCTCGCACTGGTGCGGCTCGGCGTGCTCTCGGCCGACCGCCTCCGGCACAACAGGCGCATCGGCTATGTCGCGATGCTCGCGTTCGCGATCCTGCTGCCGACCGTCGATCCGGTGTCGCTCGTGCTCGAAGTGGCGCCGCTCCTCGTGCTCTACGAGCTCTCGATCTGGATCGCCGTGGTGATGGAGCGCCGCTGGGAGCGCTCCGCCGCCGAGGCGCTGTGAGAGTCGTCTCCGCGAACTGGGTGATCCCGGTCGAGGGCGAGCCGATCGCCGACGGCGCGGTAGCGATCGGAGACGACGGCCGCATCGCGGCCGTCGGCACGACCGACGACCTCGGTGAGGGCGAGCGGTTCGAGGGGTGCGTCGTCGCCCCAGGGTTCGTCGACTGCCATTCGCATCTCGAGTACGCGCTGTACGCGGGGTTCGGCGACGGGCTGCCGTTCGTACCCTGGATCGGGCTGCACATCCGCCGCAAGGAGCGGCTCGACCTCGACGAGATGCGCGCGATCGCCGCGGTCGGGGCCCGGGAGTGCCTCCGGTCGGGCATCACGACGATCGGCGACTGCAGCTTCTCCGGCGCGGCGGCCGAGGCAGCCGCCCAGGCAGGGCTCGCAGCGGTCGTGTTCCTGGAGGTCTTCGGCACGGACGAACGCGCGCTCGACCGGTTCCACGAGAACCGGTCACGGATCGAGGCGGTGCTCTCCGAGCGAGTCCGTCTCGGGATCTCGCCGCACGCGCCGTACACGTGCTCGCTCGACGTCTTCCGGGCATGCACGGCTCTCGGGCTGCCGCTGCAGACCCACATCGCCGAGAGCCCGGCGGAGCGGCCATGGCTGGTCGAGGGAGTCGGCGACTGGACACCTCTCGCCGAGTTCCTGGTCCCGCCCTCGGGCGAGACGGGAGTGCGAATGCTCGCCGGAGCCGGTCTGCTCGGCCCGAGCGTCTCGGCAGCACACTGCGTCCACGTGGACGGGGAGGAGATCGAGCTTCTCGCGGCGCACGGCGTCGGGGTCGCCCACTGTCCGCGCTCGAACGGCTTCCTCGGCTGCGGCACGGCGCCTCTGCTCGACCTGCTCGAGGCCGGGATCCCCGTGGGAATCGCAACGGACAGCCCCGCGTCGACCCCGTCGTTCGACATGTTCGAGGAGCTCCGCACCGCGATCGTGGCGGCACGCGCGCGAGAGAGGCGGCCGGACGCGCTGAGCGCGGCGGCGGCCCTCGAGCTCGCCACGTTGGGCGGCGCACGCGTCCTCGGCCTCGACGGCGAGGTCGGCTCTCTCGTGCCGGGCAAGTGGGCCGACCTGACGGTGATCTCGCTCGAAGGCTCACCGCTCGAGCCGGTTGAAGATCCCGTTGTGGCAACGGTGCTCGGAGGGTCGCCGGAGCGGGTTGCAGCTACTCTCGTGGCAGGCGAGGACCGCTACCGGCGAGGCACGAGCGCATGGCCCGATTCGAGAAGAGCCGCCCGAAGAGCGCGAAGCCGCATGCTGCGGTAGCCCCAGCGCGCCCGCGTGGCTCGACCGCCCCGGCGATCGAGGACACGATGTTCTTCCCGCGCCTGCGGCGCCACGCGAAGTGGATGTTCGTCCTGCTCGCACTCGTGTTCGGCCTCGGGTTCGTCGTCTTCGGCGTCGGCGCCGGCGGCACGGGGGTCGGGGACATCTTCCGCGGCTCCGGCGGCTCATCGGGGCCCTCGGTCTCCAGCACGCGCAAGGAGACGGAGCAGCGCCCCAAGGACCCGCAGGCCTGGCGTGACTACGCGACCGCCCTCGAGACCGAGGGCAACACGGCCGAGGCGATCACGGCCCTGAACACGGCGATCGACCTCAGGCCGAGCGACTCGAACGCGTACCGGGAGCTCGCGGGGCTCCATCTGACGCGCGCGACCGAGCGGCAACGGGACGCCCAGCTGGCGCAGGTGCGTGCCGCCTTCCTCGCGCCGTCGCAGGGCTTCGCGTCGTTCGTCGGCTCGTCGGGCCAGAACGCCCTCAGCGACCCGGTCGCGACGGCGGTCAATGCCGAGGCGAGCCAGGTCGTGAACGCCGCGCTCCAGGACGCCCAGACGGAGGCGACCCTCGCCGTCGACGCGTACAGGCGGCTCGTCGCGCTGCAACCGAACGACCCGAACGTCCAGCTCGAGCTCGCACAGGCGGCCCAACAGGTCGGGGACGGGGCCACGGCGATCGCCGCCTACGAGCAGTTCCTGAAGCTCGCGCCGGACGACCCGAGCGCGGCCGTCGTGCGCCAGCAGCTGAAGCAGCTCCGAGGGACCGCAGCCGCTGCGTCGGGATAGACTCGCTCCCGCGTGGAGCAGGTCGCCCTCCGAGAGACGAGCCGACGCAGGCGACACGCCGTCGCGCTGATCGTGCTCGGGCTCGTCGCCGCGCTCG
>NZ_DATMBZ010000100.1:0-8499 GCF_035558935.1 Gaiella sp.
GAGCGTGAACGGCGGCAGATCGAGAGTCAGCGTCCGGGCGGCCGCCCCCTGTCCGAAGACGATGTCGAGGCGGAAGTCCTCGAGCGCCGGGTAGAGGATCTCCTCCGCCGAGCGGTTCAGCCGGTGGATCTCGTCGACGAAAAGGACGTCGCGCGGCTCGAGCGCGGTGACGATCGCGGCGATGTCCTTCTTCTCGAGCGCCGGCCCCGCCACCGTGCGCAGGCCGACGCCGAGCTCCTCTCTCACGATCTGCGCGAGGGTCGTCTTGCCGAGGCCGGGCGGCCCGGCGAGCAGGACGTGATCGAGCGCCTCGCCGCGGGCCTTCGCGGCGTCGAGCGCGATGCCGAGCTGCTCCTTCACGCGCTCCTGCCCGACGAAGTCGTCGAGCCGGCGCGGCCGGAGCGAGCGCTCGGCCTCCTCCTCCTCCGGCCGCAGGGCGGGTGCGAGGAACTGGCTCACGCTGCGGCCCCGCGGAGCGCGAGACGGACGCGCTCTTCGGCCGGAAGATCGGGATCGACCTCCGCCAGCGCCCGCTCGGCGTCGAGGACGGAGTAGCCGAGCTCGACGAGCGCGTCGCGGGCGACGATGTGCCCCGGCGCATCGCCGACCGCCGACAGCCCGGGCTCGGCGACGGAGCCGAGCTTCTCTTTGAGCTCGAGGACGATCCGCTCGGCCGTCTTCTTGCCGATCCCGGGGATCGCCTGGAAGCGGGCGTGGTCGCCGAGCGCGATCGCCTTTCGCAGCTCGGCGGCGGGGGAGCCCGAGACGACCGCGAGGGCGACCTTCGGCCCCACGCCGCTCACGGTCAGCAGGTGCACGAACAGCTCGCGCTCCTCTGCGTCACCGAAGCCGTAGAGCTGGAGCGCGTCCTCGCGGACGTGGAGGTACGTCTCGACCGTGACCTCCGAGCCGGCCCCCGCCCGGCGAAGCACCGTCGGAGTCGCGGCGACGAGGTAGCCGACACCGTTCACGTCGAGGACGAGCCCGTCCGGCGTGCGTCCCACCGGCCGTCCGCTGAGCCGCGCGATCACGGATCGCTCCTCACGACGCCAGCCTGCTGAGCGGCGGCATCGAGACGTGGCAGATCGCGACAGCGAGGGCATCCGCCGCGTGCGAGGTTTCGGGCTCCGCCTCGAGCGAGAGCAGCATCCTCACCATCCGCGAGACCTGCCCCTTGTCCGCGCGCCCGTAGCCGCAGACCGCCTGCTTGACACGGGCCGGCGCATACTCCGTGCAGGCGACACCTGCCCCCGCGGCCGCGACGAGCGCGGCGCCGCGCGCCTGACCGACGAAGAGCGCGATGCGGGCGTCGGCACCGACGAACGACTCCTCCAGGGCGACGGCGTCCGGCTCGTGCTCGGAGATGAGGCCGGTGACCCCGTCGAAGATCGTCCTGAGCCGGAGCTCCGGCCGCTCCCTGGCGCCTGACGTCCAGCATCCGTGGGTGAGAGCCCTGATACGCCCGTCGCTTTCGTGGACGATCCCGTACCCGCATGCAGCCGTCCCTGGGTCGATGCCGAGGACCTTCACGTCGAGAGGGTACGAAGCGCTTCGGACGCTACGGTGGCCGCGTGGAGATCGTCGACCTCACCGCGCTCGACGGGCGCGGGCCGGCGTGGGGCACGGCGAGCGAGGAGCTGAACGCGACGCTGCTCGTCTGGCGCCCGGGCGAGGGCCAGCCGGAGCACGTGAACGAGGGCCGCGATGTCGCGATCGTCGTGCTCGCCGGCTCCGGTGTGCTCACGGTCGACGGAGCGGCGCACGACCTTCGCGGGGGCACGCTCGCGATCGTGCCGCGCGGATCGACACGGAGCATCATCGCCGGGCCGGAGGGGCTCCGCTGCCTGACGGTCCACCGCCGGAGGGGCGGGCTCGGGATGACGAACTTCCGCGGTGCGAGGAAGGAAGACGGGCGAGGCTGAAGCCACGCCCGGGACGCCGGGCCGCCCGATGCTCAGCCCGCGACGGCCTCGAGCACGGCCTCCGGGATGTCGAAGTTGGCGTAGACGTCCTGGACGTCGTCGTTCTCCTCGAGGCCCTCGACGAGGCGCACGACCTGCTTCGCCGTCGACTCGTCGGCGATCGCGACCGTCGTCTTCGGCACCATCGAGAGCCCCGCCGACTCGAGCGAGTAGCCGGCGCCTTCGAGCGCCTGCCGCACCGACGACAGGTCGTCGGGCGAGGCCGAGACCACGAACGTCGTGCCGTCGAGCTCGACGTCGTCCGCCCCGGCGTCCGCGGCCGCGAGCACGAGCTCGTCCTCGTCGACGCCGTCCGCGCCGACCAGCACGACGCCGCGCCGCTCGAACTGCCAGGCGACGGCGCCCGTCGCGCCGAGGTTGCCGCCGTGCTTGGAGAACAGGTGTCTCACCTCCGAGGCGGTGCGATTGCGGTTGTCCGTCAGCGCCTCGACGATCACGGCGACGCCCTCGGGGCCGTATCCCTCGTACACGACGGTCTCGAAGATCGCGCCGTCCGTACCCTCGCCCGCGCCCTTCGCGATCGCGCGCTCGATGTTGTCCTTCGGCATCGAGTAGGAGCGCGCCTTCTCGATCGCGTTCTGCAGCGCGAGGTTCGAGCCCGGGTCCGCTCCCCCCTCCTTCGCCGCGACCATGATCGCCCGCGAGAGCTTGGAGAACAGCTTGCCCCGCTTCGCGTCGGCGGCGCCCTTCTTGTGCTTGATGGTCGACCACTTGCTATGCCCTGACACTCGTCGCCTCCGTCACCAGCTCCAGAAACCGTTCGTGGATGCGGGAATCGTCGGTCAGCTCCGGATGGAACGCCGCGACGAGCACGCGCCCGTCGCGCAGGAGCACCGGCTCGCCGTCCAGCTCGGCGAGCACCTCGACGCCGGGGCCCACGTCCCGCACGCGTGGCGCACGGATGAACACGCCGCGAAACGGCCGCTCCTCGCCGTTGAGCTCCAGGTCTGCCTCGAAGCTCGCGACCTGGCGGCCGTAGGCGTTCCTGTCGACCTCGAGATCGGCGAGGCCGAGGTGGGAGCGGTCGACGAGGATCATCCCCGCGCACGTCCCGAAGACGGGCCCCTCGAATCCCCGGATCGCGTCGTCGAGCCCGTACAGCGCCGCCAGCTTCGTGATCGTCGTCGACTCGCCGCCCGGGATGACGAGCCCGTCGAGCCCGTCGAGCTGCTCGGGAAGGCGAACCTCGACGACGTCCGCACCCGCGGCCCGAAGCGCGCGCGCATGCTCGCGGAACGCTCCTTGCAGCGCCAGAACACCGACCCGGGGACGACGGTTCACGTCCCGAGAGTGTAGATCGGGCCTGCGTCTAGGCCCTCGCGCAGCGAAGGCTCACCAGCCGCGGACTTCGAGCCGCTCCGCCTCGGGCAACGTGCTCGCAGAGATGCCGACCATCGGCTCTCCGAGCCCGGCGGAGACGTCGGCGAGGATCTTCGGATCCTCGTAGTGCGTCGTGGCCTCGACGATCGCCTTTGCGCGGCGATCGGGGTCGCCCGACTTGAAGATGCCCGATCCGACGAACACGCCGTCGGCGCCGAGCTGCATGCAGAGCGCGGCGTCGGCCGGTGTCGCGATCCCACCCGCCGTGAAGGTGACGACGGGAAGCCGTCCATTTTCCGCGACCCAGCGGACGAGCTCGTAGGGTGCGCGATGCTCCTTCGCCGCCGCGTAGAGCTCCTCGTCGCGCAGCCCCTGCAGGTGCCGGATCGATCCGAAGACGGCGCGCATGTGCGTGACGGCGTTGACGATGTCGCCGGTGCCCGCCTCGCCCTTCGTGCGGATCATCGCCGCACCCTCGGCGATGCGGCGGAGCGCCTCGCCGAGGTTCGTCGCGCCGCAGACGAACGGCACTGTGAAGGCGTGCTTGTCGACGTGGTGCTCGACGTCGGCCGGCGTCAAGACCTCGGACTCGTCGATGTAGTCGACCTCGAGCGCCTCGAGGATCTGCGCCTCGACGAAGTGCCCGATGCGGCACTTCGCCATGACCGGGATCGAGACGGCCTCCTGGATCTCGCGGATCTTCTCCGGATCCGACATGCGCGCGACGCCACCGTCGCGGCGAATGTCGGCGGGCACGCGCTCGAGCGCCATCACCGCGCACGCCCCCGCATCCTCGGCGATGCGGGCCTGCTCGGCGTCGACGACGTCCATGATGACGCCGCCCTTGAGCATCTCCGCGAGACCGGTTTTTACCCGCAGCGTGCCGATCTCGACCATGCGCTGAGTGTAGCGGGGCGCCCCGCCAGAACCCCGCCGCCACCTGTCACCGAGCTGACGCGGTCCTCGACGTCGGAGAGGCTCTTACGAGACGATCAGAAGCGCGATCGCCGCCCCCGAGCGACCTTCGCCCCGTGCGGGAGCTCGGCGAGCTTGTCCATTTTGCGGCCTTTGCTTTCGTCGGGGGGCGACCGATCCTCGCATTCGGCAACGCGATGTGAGACAGATACCTCACTGCGGCGCGACTCCTCTCCCCAAAGGCGAGCAGTCGCCTGATCCGACGTTGCGCCGTACTCCGGGGGCCCGAGTGCCGGGCCCCCGATTCCGTTCCAGGGGGCGGCGCGGGCCGCCGCACCTCAGGGGAGGGGGTGGCGGCGGCTCCGCAGCCGTCCTCTCGAGGGTCGGGGTCCCCGGCCCTCCGGCGGCCTGTCACCGGACATGCCGCCCCTGCGGGATACCGCGTCGGACACCCGACTCCTTCACCGGATGACGACGCTCGGCCCGAAAGGGCGTTGCGCACGCGCCGCTCGGCGGCGGGGGAGTCCGCCGAGCGGGCCTCACGGCCGGTTTCCCGGCCGGACGTTCGCCTCGCCGTTAGAGGAGGAGCCAGAGGAAGGCGACGACGGCGGCGAGCAGCATGCACGCGACGGCGAGCGTCACGAAACCGAGCATCACCGCCGGATCGCTCTCGCGACGAAACTCCGAGGCGGTCCTCCCGACCGGAGCAGCTTCGGGTGTGAAGGGCTTCTGGGCCGAAGTGGCCAGATCCATCATCGCGCCGGTTGCGTGAGGCTCGAGCGTCGTGATGCCCGAGTGGATCGCCCGCGTTCCTCGTCGTGCGACCCCCCTTTCGGGGGTTCGTGACATGGGGTGCAACGTGTGCTCTGCTGCCGAGGTTTTCGTCGGGGCCGGTTCGGATACCGTGGTTCCGTATGGGCTACACGAAGAAGAATCTCGTTGGGGATGTCGAGAACCAGGCTCCGAGCTTCGGCATGCCGGACGAGCTCGACGCACGCTTCGCGCGACCGGCGCTCGGCGGCAAGACGCTCGGACTGAGCCTGATGCGCCTCGCGCCCGGCTTCCGCGTCCCGTTCGGCCACAAGCACGAGAACCAGGAGGAGGTCTACGTCGTCCTGCGCGGCTCGGCCCGAGTCAAGGTCGACGACGAGATCGTCGAGCTCGGCGAGCTCGACGCGATCCGCTTCGACAAGGGCACGATGCGGGCCGTCGAGGCCGGCTCCGACGGCGTCGAGTACGTCGCGTTCGGCGCAGGCGACGATCCACGCGACGCAGAGCTCGTTCAGGGCTGGTGGAGCGACTGACCCGTTTCTCCTCCCGTCAGTCCGGGTAAGACCTGTCCGGTTCCGGCCGCCCCGGCGGCGGCCGCAGCTACAGGGCTATGGCCGACGACGAACTCATCCGCGACGACGAGGAGACGATCGAGGTCGTCCGCGACCGACGCCCCGGCGTCCCACCGCCCGACGGACCCCTCGGCGCGCCCGACGTGGAGCAGGCCGTCGAGGTCGAATCCGAGACGGTGCGCCGGCGCGCGGACGGGACGATCGAGCGCGACACCGTGCGCGAGGAGCGCCGACGTCGGATGTCGGGCGATCGGATCGCGCTCCTCGTCGTGCTCCTGGCTCTGCTCGCCGCCGCGGCGATCGGCGCGTGGTGGTACTTCACCCAGTCGGATACCACGACGGTGCCGACCGTCGAGGGCCTGACGCTCGATCGCGCCGTGATGCGGCTCGAGGAGGAGAACCTCAAGTCGGACATCGTCACCCAGCCGAACGACGCGGCCCAGGGCACGGTCTTCCGCCAGGACCCAACCCCCGGGACCGAGGTCGACGATGGGTCGACGGTGCAGCTCCTCGTATCGGGCGGTCCCAAGAGCGGCCCCGTTCCGAACGCGGTCGGCCTTCCCGAGTCGCAGGCGCGAGACCGCCTCGTCGCAGCGGGGTTCCAGGTCGAGACGCGCAGGGTCTTCTCGCAGGGCGAGCCGGGAACCGTCGTCGCGCAGGATCCCGCTGCGGGCGCGGACGCGGCGGACGGGTCGACGGTCACGATCAACGTGTCGAAGGGCAGCGCGCAGGTGGACGTCCCGAACGTCGTCGGCATGAGCCGCTCGGAGGCGGAGACGGAGCTCGAGTCGGCGAAGCTCGTCGCGAACGCCGTGGTGGTGCCGTCGGATCAGCCGGAGGGGACGGTCGTCGCGCAGAACCCGACGGGCGGGCAGCTGAGGCAGGGCGAGACGGTGAGGATCAACGTGTCGCAGGGGCCGTCGACCACGACCACTACGACCACGACTCCGACGACGACCCAGACGACGCCGACCGACACGACGACGCCGTAGCGCTGCGCCGCATCGCGAATGGGCGTCGCTCAGCGGCTCAGGTCGACGGCGTAGACCTTCTCCGGTTCGATCGTGACGACGAACCGCGTCTGCCCGGGAGGGTCGATCCCGCTGAGATCCATGCCGTACTTCGCTCCGAACTTGGCGGCGTACGCGTACTCCGGGTCGGGCTCCACGCGGGCGCGCCCTCTGATCTCGAGGTAGCGCCGGGGATTCTCGAGGTCGAGGATCAACAGGCTGCAGACGGGACGCTCGCGGAGGTTGCGCGTCTTCCACCGCGTCCCGTTGAGCCAGAGCTTCAGCTCCCCGTCTTCGTGGAGGAACCACACCTCCGTGAGCTGGGGACGACCCTCCGAGTCGATCGTGCCGAGCGTCCCGAACGGGGCCTCGAGCAGGTCGGCATGCGGCGCGGGAAACGCGGTCAAGTCCCGATGCTACGTCTTCTCGCGAGACCGAGACGGGCCGGCCGGATCACCGCCGGCCCGTCTCGCGCTCGTCAGCTCACTCTTCTCCGAACGTCGTCTTGGTCGGGTTGCACGCGATTCCCGGGTTCAAACCGAGCCCGGTCAGGAACGCCCGACCCTCTTGCCCGGCCTGTCCCCAGTTCTGCGTGTGCGTGAACCCGTCCTCGTCCGGCAGCGGATTCCCGAGCACGTAGTTGTCGTTGAGCCCCGAGAACGCGCACGGCGACTTGCCTTTCAACGGCGCGGTCTCCGAGCCAGCGATCCACTTGCCGTTGCCCGTGATCTCCCCGGCGAACGCCGAGCCCGCCCCGAGAGCCGCGACCGCGAGGCCGCATGCCCCCACGGCGAGAAGCCGCTTGGCTCTGTGCATCTTTCCCCCTTCCCCTTACCGACGCCAGGATGACGCGGTTCGGCACCGTAGCGCAGTCGGGGCGCAACATGCAATGCAAAGCGCCGATCTGGCCCGCCTGGACTCGAACATATCCGTCTCGCGCTCTTCCCCGCCTCGAGCCTCATCCCCTCCTCCAGTCGCAGACGGACTGGTACGTGTCACAGAACGTGGGGTCGAACCCCCGGAGGCTTGCCCATAACAGGGGCAACAGCAGGAAGGCGATCAACCAAACGCCAATGATCGCGGCAAGTTTTCGGTCGGTCATGCTGCCCCCGATTCGCCCAACGCCCTGCATACACGTCGCAGATTGGCCCTATTCGAAAGTCTAGTTCCATGCTAGACCATTGACGAGTATCGCGACAGGCCGGCGGGAGCAGGATGCAAACGCCTTTCCAAGCCGGGGACTGAAGACGTGACGCCGGGGGAGGGCGTTTCCCAGGACAACCAGGAGGCTCCGCACATGGCGGCACTCGGGGTCCATCTCCAGAACACCCTGTTCAATCTGCGTGAGCGTCAGGAAGGTCAGACGATGGCCGAGTACGCGCTCATCCTCGGCGGGATCGCGATCGTGGTGATCCTCGCGCTCGTGTTCCTCGGCGGCCGGATTCGCGACCTGTTCGAGGCGACGGGCAGCTCGGTGACCACCCCGGTCTCCTGATCGCCGTCGAGCAGGAGGCCTTTCGGGAGAGCCGCGAGCGTCGGGACATGCTCTGCCGCGGTGCCGCTGCGACGAATCCTCCTGGCGAGCTTCTGCGCCGCGAGTCGCGCTGCTGACACACCTGACCCAGCATCCGTGCGGAAACGGCTTGGATGCTGGGGTTCCGTTTGGGCCCGCCTGGACTCGAACCAGGGACCTACCGATTATGAGTCGGCTGCTCTGACCAGCTGAGCTACGGGCCCGCGCGGGTCAGCGTAGAGCCTCCACAGACGCTCGGCGCGCTTCTCCTGCGCCGATCGTCGCGCGCCTGCCACAATGGATCGCCGTGGCGAGCGCACCCGAGACCGCCGAGACCACCCTCGGCCCGACCGCGAACGGCGGCTCGATGAAGACCTTTCACCGCGAGACCCACTTCCGCACCGCCGGGGGCCTCT
>NZ_DATMBZ010000101.1:0-13752 GCF_035558935.1 Gaiella sp.
ATGCACCGAGTCGGTCTCGCCTTCGTCCAGTTCACCCGATCGACCTTCGCCGAAGCGATTGCCGGGCGGGAGAGCCTTCAACCTCGGGCGCTCCGTGCTCGGTGCACTTGGAAACCTAACGACCCATTTGTCCTCCGTCAAGCCGATTGAAGGGCAATACGTCGCAAATTGCGACTTTCTTCGATTCAGCCCAACTATTCTTTCTCAACGTGGCCGTTCGAGCAGAAATGCATGCAGAAATGCACCGAGACCGGTGCTCCTTCGTCCGGCCTACCGACTGACCTCCGCCGAAGCGATTGCCTGTCGGAGAGCCATCGACCTCCGGCGCTCCGTCCTCGGTGCACCCGGGACACTAGGGCCTCGAGACGGTGCCGTCAAGCGGCCTCGAAACACAATTGTCGCTCTTTGCGAGATTCTCTTTACAATGCGGACATACTTGCGTTGAGCCCCGTGTGCTCTACATGTGTGGGACCAAGGATTCGCCGAGCCGGGTGCGCTTTCGTCCACTTTCCCGGCTGACCTTCCGCTTCCGCGTACGGCCTCCCGGGAGAGCTTCGTCCTACTCGCGTCCCGTGCTCGGCGCAGCGGCAATCTACGCTTTGCAGCGCACCCCTGCAAGGGGATCCGTCGACGGAAAGGCCGCAAATTGCGAACCAGTGGAGACACATGAGCGCGCGACACGTGGTGGTGACGGGTGCGGGGACCGGCATCGGGCGGGCGATCGCCCTGAGACAGGCGCGCGACGGGGCTGCGGTGGGCCTGCTCGGTCTCCGGCGGGACGAGCTCGACGAGACGGCGGCCGCCATCGACGGCGCGGCGCACGTCGCGGAGTGCGACATTCGCGAGCGCGAGGACGTGGAGGAGGCGCTCGGCGCACTGGCCGAAGCGCTGGGCCCGATCCACGCCCTCGTTGCCGTGAGCGGCATCGGCGGGAGCAACGGGGAGGACGACGAGGGAGGCGACCGGTTCGACGAGCTCGTCCGCACCAACCTGTACGGCACGTACTACTGCGTGCGGGCGGCGCTGCGCCGGTTCGCGCCAGGCCCCGACGCGCGCCACGTCGTGGTCATCTCGTCGATCCTGGCCCGGATAGCCGTGCCCGGCTACACGGGGTACAGCGCCTCGAAGGCCGGCCTGCTGGGGCTGGTCCGCTCGTTCGCGGCGGAGCTCGCGCCCGAGAACGTCCAGGTGAACGCGATCTGCCCCGGGTGGGTCGACACCGACATGTCGCGGCTCGGCCTCGACCTGCTCGCGCAGGAGATCGGCGGCACGCGCGACGACGCCTACCGCCTGGCCATGAGCCAGGTGCCGCTCGGCCGGATGTCCGCGCCGGAGGACATCGCCGGCACCGTCGCCTGGCTCCTCTCGCCCGATGCGCGCGGCGTCACCGGGCAGGCGATCGACCAGAACGGCGGTGCGTGGACGGGGTGAGGACGCCGACAGGCGTCCTCGTCCCCGGGGTCAGTCTTCATCGGGTAGCCGGGGCATCGAGCCCCGGCTACCCGATCCAGCCCTGGCCGTTCCAGAAGGCGCGGACGCGTCCCCTGCGGTCGAGGTCGAGGTGGAGCTCGTCCGGCGTCGCGAGCCCCGGCGTGGCGTAGATGCGAAATCCGTCGACGGCGTACACGAGCTCGAAGTCGCCCTCCGGCGGGTGGAGCGCCGCCTCGAGCACGTACTGCTTGCCCCTGCAGCAGCGGTAGGCGCGCGGCCACACGTAGAGCGTGCCGCGCTCGCGCACCCGTGTCAGCGCGTCGGGTCGTGCGACGACCCTCATGGGCGAAAGTCTAGGTTCTCGCACAACGACGACGGAGGGACGGCTGGTGCGGTCGAGCGCGAGGGCGGTGGTGATCGGGGGCGGGGTCGGAGGCTGTTCGATCCTCTACTGGCTGGCACGGCTCGGTTGGGACGACGCGGTGCTCGTCGAGCGCGCCGACCTGACGAGCGGCTCGACGTTCCATTCCGCCGGCCTGGTGGGGCAGCTCCGTTCGTCGCTCTCGCTGACGAAGATGATGATGGAGAGTGTCGAGCTCTACCGGACGCTCGAGGCCGAGGTCGGGCTCGAAACGGGGTGGCGCGAGGTCGGCTCGCTTCGGCTCGCCTCGTCGGAAGAACGGATGGAGGAGATCGCACGCCAGGCGGGCTGGGCGAAGACGTTCGGCCTGCCGCTCGAGCTGATCTCGCCTGCAGAGGCACAGGCGATGTTCCCGCCGATGTCGATCGGGGGCGTGCTCGGCGCTGCATTCCTTCCGACGGACGGGTACATCGACCCGAGCCAGCTGACGTTCGCGCTCGCCGAGGGCGCGAGGCGGCGCGGCGCAGAGGTCAACACGAACACGCGCGTGACGGGGATCCGGACACAGCATGGTCGCGTTGTCGCTGTCGAGACCGATCGGGGCGAGATCGAGACCGAGATCGTCGTGAACGCCGGCGGGATGTTCGCCGGCGAGCTCGGCGGGCTCGCCGGCGTGACGGTCCCGGTCGTCCCGATGGCGCACGAATACCTCGTCGTCAAGCCGTCCGGTCTGCCGCTCGACATGCCGACGATGCGCGACCCGTCGCTCCTCGTCTACTTCCGGCCGGAGTCGGGCGGACTGATCATGGGCGGATACGAGCGGCACTGCGCGCCCTGGTCGCTCGACGGGATCCCGGCCGACTTCAACGGGAAGCTGCTCGAAGAGGATTGGCCGCGCTTCGAAGAGCTGATGCAGAACGCGATCGTGCGCGTACCGTCGCTCGAGGACATGGAGGTCGTCAAGCTGATCAACGGCCCCGAGGCGTTCACGCCGGACGGTGAGTTCATCCTCGGGCCGAGCGACGTCCGCGGGTTCTGGGTCGCCGCCGGGTTCTGCGCGCACGGTCTCGCCGGTGCGGGCGGGATGGGGAAGCTCGTCGCCGAGTGGATCGTCGAGGGGACGCCGTCGCTCGACGTCTGGCACATGGACTCGCGGCGGTTCGGCGCCGCCTACCGGTCCCGCGACTACGCGCTCGTGCGGACGCAAGAGATCTACGAGACGTACTACGACGTCAAGTACCCCGGCCACGAACGGCGGGCCGGGCGGCCGCTCCGCCTCTCGCCGGCCAACGCGCGGCTCGGCGAGCTCGGGGGAGTATTCGGCGAGAAATCGGGCTGGGAGCGCGCGAACTGGTTCGAGCCGAACGCGGCTGCCGGCGACGAGTCCCTCCGCCCGCGGGGCTGGGCCGGGAAGCTGTGGTCGCCGGCGATCGGCGCCGAGCACCGCGCGTGTCGCGAGGGCGCTGCGCTCTTCGACGAGTCTTCCTTCGCAAAGCTCGACGTGAGCGGTCCGCGGGCGGCCGACTTCCTCGAAAGCCTCTGCGCCAATCGCGTCGCCCGTGAGCTCGGCCGGGTGACGTACACCCAGCTGCTGAATCCGCGCGGCGGGATCGAGTGTGACTTCACCGTGACGCGGCTCGCGCCGGAGCGCTTCCGCATCGTCACCGGCACGGCGTTCGGCCAGCACGACGCCGCCTGGATCCGACAGCACGCGCCCGAGGACGGCTCGGTCCACGTCGCCGACGTCACCTCCTCCTACGCGTGCCTCGGGCTTTGGGGGCCCGCGAGCCGCGAGATCCTCCAGCCGGTCACCGTCGCCGATCTCTCGAACGAGGCGTTCCCGTACATGACCGCGCAGGAGCTCGCCGTGGGGCCGGTCCCGTGCCTTGCGGTGCGCGTGACGTACGTGGGCGAGCTGGGCTGGGAGCTCTACTGCCCGACGGAGTTCGGCGCGCGGTTGTGGGACGAGCTCTGGGCCGCCGGGCGGGAGCGCGGCCTCGTGGCGGGCGGCTACAAGGCGATCGACTCGTTGCGGCTCGAGAAGGGCTACCGCGTCTGGGGCGCGGACATCTCGCCGGACGACACGCCGTTCGAGGCTGGTCTCGGCTTCGCCGTCAAGCTCGACAAGGGCGACTTCGTCGGCCGCGACGCGCTCCTCGACGGGGCAGAGCCGACACGTCGCCTGCGTTGCCTGACGCTCGCCGAGCCGCGCGCGGTGGCGCTCGGGTCGGAGCCGGTGCGCGTCGGCGACGCGGTCGTCGGGAGGGTCACGAGTGGCGGCTACGGCTACACCGTGGGTGCGTCCATCGCGTACGCCTACCTTCCCGCCGAGCACGAGGTCGGCACCGACGTCGCGGTCGAGATCTTCGGCGAATGGATCGACGGCGTGGTCGCCGCGGAGCCGCTCTACGACCCCGTGGGCGAGAAGATCCGCGCGTGAGCGACGCCCTGGCGGAGGCGGTCGAGCGCGTCTGGCCCGACGGCCGTTCGCGGTGGGAGGTGCTCGGCGGCGGGATCACGAACCACAACGTGAAGGTCACACGTCCCGACGGCGTCTACGTCCTTCGCGTCGCGGGGCGTGACACGGACCTGCTCGGGATCGACCGCACCGTAGAGCTCGCAGCGACGCGCGCCGCCGATGAGCTCGGGATCGGGCCCGAGGTCGTCGACTTCGTCGAGCCGGAGGGGTGGCTCGTGACGCGATTCATCGACGGGGCGATCCCTCCGCCGGAGCGCCTCGGGGAGCCGGCGCAGCTTCGGCGCGTCGCCGCCGCGCTGCGCGCGTTCCACCAAGGCCCGCCGATCCCGGGGCGCTTTCAGGCGCTCGAGGTCGTCGAGGCGTACCGGGACGTCGCCCTCGCGCGAGGTGGGACCCTGCCCGACGAGTTCGCGGCCGCCCACGAGCTCGGGCGTCAGATCGCAGAGCGGCGCGCCGACCAGCCGCCCAGGCCCTGCCACAACGACCTCTTGAACGCGAACTTCATCGACAACGGCGAGCGCCTGGTGATCGTCGACTGGGAGTACGCGGGCATGGGCGACCCGTTCTTCGACCTCGCGAACTTCTCGGTCAACCACGAGCTCGACGAGGACGGCCGCGCGCTGCTGCTCGCCGGGTACGCGGGCGACGCCTCGCCGGCGGGGCTCGCGACGCTCGACCTGATGCGCTTCATGTCCGACTTCCGCGAGGCGATGTGGGGCGTCGTCCAGGGCGTCGTCTCGGAGCTGGAGTTCGACTTCGACGCCTACGCAGCCGAGCATTTCCAGCGGCTGGAGCGCACCGCCGCCGAGCCTGGTTTCCGGCAGGCGCTGGAAGCCTGAGACGTCGAAGGGGCGCCCGGAGGCGCCCCTTCGAGCGCGCGAGACGTAGGGCGCCTACCCCGAGTACTCGGTGTCGGCCGGAACCTCGTAGGCCGTCGCCGTCCGCTCCTCCATCTGCTCGAGCTCCTCCGCCGTGCCCATCCGCACCGGTCCCTTGAACCAGTTCTTCGCGGAGATGAGCCACCAGCCGCCGAAGAGGAGCAACGCCCCGCCGACGGTCAGCGGCGCGTAGTTCGCGACGTCCCAGTTGAACCCGTCCTTCCACGGGATCCCGGTCGGCGCGACCGGCCCGAGGAAGAGGATCGAGATGATCGCCACCCAGACGATCGCGACGACGTCGATCCACTTGTAGTGGTTGCCGAGCGACCAGGCTCCGTGCTCGAACCGGTCGCCCATCCGGAAGCGCAGGATCACCGGGAGGATGAACGCGATGTAGAGCCCGATGACGGCGATCGAGGTCCCGACGAGGTAGCCCGTCGCGGAGTTCCAGTACGTCGGGATCATCAGGGCCCAGGCGAGGAAGCCGATCGCCCACACGGCTGCGACCGGCACGCGGTTCGCGGCGACCTTCCGCCAGAGCCTGTGCCCCGGGACGGCGCGGTCGCGCGAGAACGCGAACATCATCCGCGACGCCGAGGTGACCGACGCGGTGAGGCAGAACATCTGCGCGACGCAGCAGATGAAGAGCAGGATCTCCGCCCAGGTCTCGCTCATCGACGTCGTCCAGATGTAGGTGACGGCGCCGCCGACCGCGTCGAGCACGCCCTGCGTGTCCGGCACCGCGAACGTCACGGCCAGGAGCAGGATCCAGCCGAACACGACCGAGGCGACGACCGACATGTACATGCCGACTGCGGCCATCCGCGAGGCCTGGTGCGTCTCCTCGGCCATGTGCGCGGACGCGTCGAAGCCCGTGATCGTGTACTGCGACATCAGCAGTCCGAGACCGAACACGTACCAGAAGACGATGCTGCCGAAGTTCGTGCCCGAGAACCCGGAGTTGTTGATCGTCTCCGTGAACACGTAGCTCACCGACTGGTGGTTGTCGGGGACAATGATCAGCACGAGCACGATGAAGAGCACGCCCACCATGTGCCAGTACGCGGAGATCGTGTTCAAGAGTGCGGTGATGCTGACCTTCATCATGTTGAGCAGAACCGCGATCAGCATCACGACGCTGTACGTGAGCAGCGTCCATTCCTTCGTGTTCGGGTAGTCGAACCAGAGGTTGATCAGCGAGGTCGAGAAGATCGCGAGGCCGTAGCCGATCGCTGCGGTGACGGCGATCTGCCCGACGAGGTTGAACCACCCCGTGAACCAGCCCCACGCGGGGCTGCCGAGCTTGGACGACCAGTAGTAGAGACCGCCCGCGGTGGGGTAGGCCGAGGCGATCTCGGCCATCGCGAGCGAGATGATCGTGCTCATCAGGCCGACCCAGAGCCAGCCCCAGGAGATCGCGATCGGGCCGCCGTTGTTGAAGGCGATGAAGTACGAGGTCAGACAGCCGGCGAGGATCGAGATGATCGTGAAGCTGATCGCGAAGTTCTGGAACCCGCCCATCGCACGGAAGAGCTCCTGCGCGTAGCCCAGCCTGTGGAGGATCTGCTCGTCCTCCGAGGTGCGGTACCCGCCGCCTGCGGGCCCTGTACTCATTGCCTGCCTCCTTGTGGGGACCGAAACAGGGGTATTCACCTATGCGCCGCGCCGCATGTCAAGACATGTCAGCGATTACGTGTCCGGGACGGCACGCGCGAGTCTCGTCGCGGAGTCGGACGGAAGCGGTTTAGGATCGCCGCAATGCTGACGTTCGCGGAGCTGCAGGAGCTCGTAGCCACAGGTGAGGTCGACACGGTCGTGGTCGCGTTCACCGACATGCAGGGCCGCCTGCTCGGCAAGCGCCTGCACGCCGAGTTCTTCGTCGAGGAGATGGAGGCGGAGCATCCGGTCGAGGGGTGCAACTACCTGCTCGCCCTCGAGATGGAGATGGACCCTGTGCCGGGCTACGAGATCGCGAGCTGGGAGCAGGGGTACGGCGACTTCGCGATGCGGCCCGACATGTCGACGCTGCGGCGCATCCCCTGGCTCGAGGCGACCGCGCTCGTCCTCGCCGACGTCGAGTGGCACGACGGCTCGCCGGTGCAGCCCTCGCCGCGTCAGGTGCTGCGCGCGCAGATGGAGCGGGCCGCCGCGCTCGGCTTCACGCCGATGGTCGGCTCGGAGCTCGAGTTCTACCTCCTCAAGGAGACCTACGCCGAGGCGCACGCGAAGGGTTACACCGGACTGACGCCGTCGGTGCCGTACATCCTCGACTACCACATCCTCGCGACGACGTACGACGAGCCCCTCCTTCGTGCGATCCGGAACGGGATGCACGCGGCCGGGATGCGCGTCGAGACCTCGAAGGGCGAGGCCTGGCCCGGCCAGCAGGAGGTGAACTTCCGCTTCTCCGACGCGGTCACGATGGCCGACAACCACGTGATCTACAAGAACGGGGCGAAGGAGATCGCGTTCCTCCACGGTTGCTCCATCAGCTTCATGCCGAAGCCGTTCGAGGACTGGATCGGGAACTCGTGCCACATTCACTCCTCGCTCTTCCGCGGGGACGAGGCGGTGTTCGCCGAAGACGACGCGGTGTTCGGGCGGTGGCTCGCCGGCCAGATCGCCTGCGCGAAGGAGCTCGCGATCTTCTTTGCTCCGACCGTCAACTCGTACAAGCGCTATGCGGCCGGCAGCTGGGCGCCGACGACCCTCGCATGGGGCAACGACAACCGCACCTGCGGCTTCCGCGTCGTCGGCCACGGCGCGGCGAGACGCGTGGAGACCCGCATCCCCGGAGGTGACGTGAATCCGTACCTCGCCTTCGCGGCGATGATCGCGTCCGGGCTGCACGGCATCGAGCAGGAGCTCGAGGCGCCTCCGCCGCTCCAGGGCAACGCGTACGAGTCGGATGCCGAGCGCTTCCCGTCGACGCTCCGAGAGGCGATCTCGGCGCTCGAGGGAAGCGCGATGGCGCGCGCCTCGTTCGGCGACCAGGTCGTCGGCCACTATCTCAACTACGCCCGCACCGAGCAGGGGCTCTTCGATCGCTTCGTCACCGACTGGGAACGAAAGCGCTACTTCGAGCGCATCTGAGCACCTCCCGGGCCACCGAGCGAAGCGCGCGCTCGACGTCGCGGTCTCGGGTGCGCTGCTGGTCGCGCTCGCCCCGGTGGGCGCCTTCGTGCTCGGCGCCGTCGGGCTCGACATGCTGCGTTGCCCACGCGACCGTGGCCGGCTCCTCTACCGCGAGAGGCGTGTCTCGCGTGGGCGCCCCTTCGAGCTGCTCAAGTTCCGCACGCTCCGCGAGGACGTCCTCGTCGAGGCAGACGGCCACGTTCGGCCCTACGAGGCCGATCATTCCAACCTCACGTGGGCGGGGAGACGTGTCCTCAAGCCGATGTACCTGGACGAGCTTCCGCAGCTCTGGAACGTGCTCCGCGGCGAGATGAGCCTCGTCGGTCCCCGTCCCTGGCCGCAGGAGCTGGTCGACCGGCAGCTGGGTCGCAACCTCGACTACCGCCTCCGCGTCACCGCGGGCTGGACGGGCCCGGCGCAGGTCTCGAAGGGTCGCGCACGGGACTACGAGCAGCTCGACCTCGCGTACGTCGAGTTGCTCGAGACCGGGACCGGCTGGGAGGTCGTGCGACACGATCTCGGCGTGCTACGCGAGACGGTGCGGACGATGCTACGGGGCGAGGGGCTCGAGAACTGACGTGGTGCACGAGAAGAGGATCGAGATCCGCTGGCGTGACCTCGACGCGCTCCGCCACGTGAACAACGCCGTGTACGCGACGTACCTCGAGGAGGCGCGCGACGAGTGGATGCAGCGCGCGCTCGGAGGTGCCGGCGATCTCTGGGACTACGTCCTCGTCCGCGTCGCGATCGATTTCCGGCGCGAGCTGACCCAGGACGACGACGCGGTGCTCGTGCGCACGGCACTGACGCGCATCGGCACGTCGAGCCTCACGCTCCGGGAGGAGATAGTGAAGCTCGACGGGACGCTCTCCGCCGAAGCGGAGTCCGTGGTGGTCGCCCGGGATCCAGCGACCGGCGGTTCGCGGCCGCTGACGGCGGCTGAGCGTGAGGCGTATTCCGCCGCGCTCGAGCCCTGACGGTCGCCGGGCACCGCGGAGGCCCGCCGGTGCCCGGCGCCGCCTCGTCTCGCTCAGTGGACGATCAGCACGTCGGTGTGCGCACGGTGGGCAACGGCGTCGCCGACGGAGCCTTCGAACAGACGCGACACAAGCCCGCCGTCGTGGGCACCGAGGACGATGAGATCCGCCTTCCGCTCGTCCGCCAGCTCCACGATGGCGTGGGCGGGATCGCCGCCGGTGACGACGGTCTCCACTCCCTGCACGCCGAGCTCCGCGAGCCGCGCGGCCGCGTGGTCGACCTCTTCACGGTGACGTGAGGGCGGATCGGCCGGATCCCACGGCCCTTGCCCCTTCGTGAGGAGGATCGGGGCGACGCTCGTCACGATCACCTTCGCTCCGAGCGCCTTGGCAAGCTGGACGGTGCGCTCGACGACGCGGGGCGCGACGGGCCGCTCCTCGTAGGCGAGGAGGATGGTCTTCATCGGGCACCTCCTTTCACGTCAATGGTCGCCGCTCGATGCGGCCGGCGCATCCGTGAGGCGTGGCATCGCGACTGCGGTCGCCTACGGATGCGTACGCTTCTGCCGTGGGCGAGCGGCCGATGATCGGGATCACCTCGTACGCCCAGCCTGCGCGCTGGGGCGCCTGGGAGCTTCCGGCGGCGCTCGTGCCCTTTCACTACGTCGAGTCCGTCGAGCGTGCGGGCGGTCGGGCGCTCGTCGTCCCGCCGAGCACGGAGGCCGTCGACGAGACGCTGGACGTCCTCGACGGCGTGATCTTCTCGGGCGGAATCGACATCGACCCGGCGACGTACGGCGCCGACCGGCACGAGAAGACCGACCCGGCCCAGGAGCATCGGGACGCCGGGGAGCTCGCCCTGCTCGAGCGCGCTCTCGAGCGGGACATCCCGACGCTCGCGATCTGTCGCGGCTTCCAGCTCCTGAACGTCGCCCGCGGGGGCGACCTGATCCAGCACCTGCCCGAGACCGTCGGACACGAGCGCCATCGCGAGGTGCTCGGCGCTTTCTCCGAGCACCCGGTCGAGGTGAAGGACGGGACGAAGCTCGCGGCGATCCTCGGCCCCCGCCACGACAGCGTCCAGTCGAGCCACCACCAGGGCGTCGGCCGCGTGGGTGAGGGTCTGGTCGAGACGGCGTGGGCGGAGGACGGCTCGCTCGAGGGCCTCGAGGATCCCGATCGGCGCTTCGCCGTCGGTGTCCTCTGGCACCCGGAGATGGAGGAGGACAAGCGCCTGTTCGAGGCGCTCGTCGACGAAGCGCGCCGCCACCGCGCGGAGCGAGTCGCCCGGCTCCCGGTGTCCGACCTCGGTCGGACACCTTCGGATGGGTGACCGCTCCGGTGTCCATGGACCCGATCTCGCCTTTCCACTCGCAGCTCCCGGTGAGGGTCGCGTTCGGCGACGGGGTGATCGGCGAGCTTCCGGCGGCGCTCTCGACCCTCGGCGCGGTATCTGCGCTCGTGGTCGTCGAGGAGCCGGTCGCCGAGCACCACGACGTCGTCGCCGGCCTCGCGGCGGCGGAGGCCGCGGGCGTCCATCTCGCCCGTTACGTGAAGGGACCGGGCGAGCCGACGTTCGCGCTCGCCGACGAGCTCGCGCAGCGCGTGCGCCAGGAGAAGCTGGACGCGGTCATCGGGATCGGCGGCGGGTCGGCGCTCGACGTGGCGAAGGCGGCGCGGATCGTCGCCGACCAGGGCGGCACTGCGGCCGACTACGCCGAGGGGGCGCGCGTCCCCGAGCAGCCGCGGATCGGCCTCGTGCTCTGCCCGACGACGTCCGGGACCGGCAGCGAGGTCTCGGGCGCGAGCGTCCTCACCGACACGGAACGCGACCGGAAGATCGGCTTCGGTCATCCGAACATGCGCGCGCAGCACGCCCTCGTCGACCCCGTGTTGACGCACGGCCTGCCGCCCGGTCCGACGGCGCACTCGGGCGTCGACGCGCTCGCGCAGGCGATCGGCGCCTGCACGGTGACGAACTCGTCGCCACTCTCGGTCGCGTTGGGTCTCGAAGCCTGCCACCACGTCGCACACTCGCTGCGCGAGGCAGTCGCCGACGGCTTCGACGCTGATGCGCGGCGCCGCCTCTCCTGCGCAAGCCTCACGGCCGGCCTGGCGATGAACCTCTCCGACTGCGCGGCCGACCACGCTCTAGGACAGGCGCTCGGGAGCGTCAAGCACCTGCCGCACGGCCTCACGATCGGGCTCGTGGTCGCCGAGACGCTCGACCTCACGCGCGGCGATTGCGCCGACCGCCTGGAGCGTGTCGCGGACGCGCTCGAAGAGCCGAGCGACGGGACGAACGACGGCTCACGAGCGGTGCATGCCGTCCGGCGCGTGCTCGCCGACCTCTCGTTCCCGACGCTGCGCGACGTCGGCGTCACGGAGGAGGACATCCCGGCACTCGTCGAGAGCGCCATGGGCGAGCAGTCGTACAACCTCGACGTCGACTGCCACGACTGGACTGCGTCCGAGGTGGAGCAGGCCTTCCGAGCGGCGCTCGCCCTCGAGTCGCGCGCGGCCCCTCTTCGGTCGGTCTAGCGCTCCGTCGAGACGAAGACGCTCTTCAGCTCGGTGTTGTGGACGAGGCCTTCCATCCCGAGCTCCTTCCCGACGCCCGACTGCTTGTACCCGCCGAAGGGCGCCTGCGGGAACACCGAGCTGTTCGAGTTGACGCCGATTGCGCCCGTGCGAAGCGCGCGGGCGACGCGGAGCTGGCGGGCGCCGTCGCGCGTCCAGAGCGAGCCGGAAAGGCCGTACGGCGTGTCGTTGGCAAGCCGGACGGCCTCCTCCTCCGTCTCGAACGTGATCACGGAGACGACCGGCCCGAAGATCTCCTCGCGGGCGACGACCATGTCGTTCGTGCAGTCGCCGAGGACCGTCGGTCGGAGGTAGAACCCCGTCCCGAGCCCGTCACCTTCCGGGCGGATGCCGCCCTCGAGCACCGTCGCGCCCTCCTCGACCCCGCGGGCGATGTAGCCCTCGACGGTCTCGCGCTGCCCGGCCGAGACGAGCGGGCCGACCTGAGTATCCGGCGACTCCGGGTCGCCCACCACGATCCCGCGAGTGACGGCGACGTAGTGCTCGAGCAGCTCGTCTTTCGCGGACGCCTCGACGAGCAGCCGCGACCGGGCGCAGCAGTCCTGCCCGGCGTTCTCGAAGACCGAGAACGGCGCCATCCGCCCGGCCTTCTCGAGATCCGCGTCCGCAAAGACGATGCACGCGCTCTTGCCGCCCAGCTCGAGGGTCACCCGCTTGATCGTGCCCGCCGCCTTGCGCGCGATCTCGACACCGACCTCGGTGGAGCCGGTGAAGCCGACCTTGCCGACGAGCGGGTGCTCGACGAGCGCATCGCCGACCGCGGCGCCCGGGCCCGGGACGACGTTGAGCGCGCCCGGCGGCAGACCCGCCTCGAGGCCGAGCTCCGCGTAGCGCAGGACCGAGAGCGGAGAGAGGCTCGCGGGCTTGAGAACCACCGTATTGCCTGCGGCGAGCGCGGGCGCGGTCTTCCAGTTCCCGATGTTGAGCGGGAAGTTCCACGGCGTGATCAGCGCCGTGACGCCGATGGGCTCGCGGAAGGTGAGCACGATCCCGTCGCGGTCGACGGGAATCGTCGAGCCGAAGAACTTGTCGATCGCCCCGGCGTAGTACCGCATCACCGCCGCAGCGTTGCCGGCGCACCAGCGGGCGTCGCCGATGGCCATGCCCATGTCGCGGGTCTCGATCAGCGCGAGCTCGTCCGCGTGCTCCTCGATCAGGTCCGCGAAGCGGTAGAGCACCTTCGCGCGCTGGATCGGCGTCCGCGTGCCCCAGTCCTCGAACGCGCGGGTGGCCGCGCGCACGGCCCGATCGGCGTCCTCGGAACCCGCCTCGGCGACGGTGCGGAACACCTCCCCGGTCGCAGGGTTGACGGAGTCGAACGTCCGCCCTTCTGCCGACGGCACCCGCTCGCCGTCGATGAGGAGGTTCTCGATGGCGGCCATGTGGAGGATTGAACCATGGGCGGGGACTGGCCCGGGACGGGCCTGTCCCCGTGAGCGTCGCGGGGGACAGGCCCCTGCGGGGTCAGTCCCCTCCGGCGTCTGACGGCTTCGCTGTCACACGCCGACGACGTGCACGAGCCACCGCCGGTCGCGCTCCCGGTCGAGCTCGAGGAAGAGGACCCGCTGCCACCGGCCGAGGCACAGGACGCCGTCACGAACCGGGATCGACTCGCCCGCCGGCCCCATCAGCATCGACATGCAATGCGAGTGGCCGTTCGAGGCCTCCATGTCCTCCTCCGACACGTTCTCGGTGCGCCGGTCCCAGTCGTCGTGCGCGTAGTAGTGCTCGGTCGGGACGAGCCGGCGGAGAAGCACGGAGAAGTCCTCGAGGAAGCCGCGCTCGTACTCGTTGACGCGCACCGAGCAGGTCGTGTGCGGTGAGTAGACGCAGCACACGCCGTCCCGCACGCCGCTCTCCTTGACCGCCTCCTGCACGTCCTCCGTGATG
>NZ_DATMBZ010000102.1:0-31279 GCF_035558935.1 Gaiella sp.
GCGTCGAGTCGAACTCGATCGTCGGGTGGTTCTCGACGTCGAAGAAGTCGGCCGAGCGGAGATGCTCGTCGCGGCGCGTCTCGTTCGTGTCGATCGACGCCGCCTGGATCGTGCCGTGCACCTTCGAGTCTCGGTACTCCGCCGCGGCCTCGATCGTGCCCTCGAACTCGCCGAAGTGGCCGCGGACGGTCGAGATCATCATGTGCTTGATCCTGAACTCGACCGACGAATGGGACGGGTCGACGGTCCAGGTTCCGGTCGGAACCCGAACGATGCCCTGATCGGTCTCGAGCTGCGTTGCCATGGGCGCTCCTCTCGCCTGTATCCGACTGTCGTCCCCGTTAAGGGCGAGGCCCAAACGGGCGCCTATGCCGTTCGCAGGAGCGGTCGTCCCTCCGACACCGGCCCAGCAACGTGGCAACAGCTAGCGTGGACCCATGGCGACGCGGGAAGCGGCGTGTCACTGCGGGCAACTTCGGCTCGAGGTAGAGGGCGATCCGTTCGTCGTCTCGATGTGCCACTGCCTCGCCTGCCAGCGCCGGACGGGGAGCGCGTTCGGCATGCAGGCCGCCTTCAGGCCGGACCAGGTGCAGGTCCACGGCCGCTACAGCGACTACACGCGCATCTCCGACGAGGGGGACTCGAAGGAGCACGCCTTCCATTTCTGTCCCGAGTGCGGGTCGCAGGTCTTCTACACCGAGCCGGAGGAGCCGGACCTGATCGTCGTCTCGGTCGGCTCGTTCGCCGACCCGTCCTTTCCCCCGCCTACCGAGTCGGGCTACGAGTGGCGCCGGCACGAGTGGCTGCCTGTCCCAGAGACGATCGAGCGCGACCCGGTTCGCGCGCTCTGGGACCCGGTACAGCCGCTCTACCGGGCGGGAGCGTACGCCGAGGCCGCCGACCGCGGCCGAGAGGTGCTCGAGGCGAACGACCCCCACCCGTATCTGCTGTTCAACCTCGCCTGCTGCGAGAGCCTCGCCGGGCGGACGGCGGACGCGCTCGACCACCTCGAGCGTGCAATCGAGATGTGGGGCGGGTGTCGGGAGATGGCGCGGGAGGACTCGGACTTCGACCCGATCCGAGGCGAGCCGCGCTTCCAGGAGCTGATGTCGCAAGACGCCGCGCAGGCCGACACGCGCACAGTCACGGAGGCGACCCTCGAGCGAACCGAGCACGGGCTCGTGCCGAAGGGCGCGGGATGGTTCGTCGTCAACGCGCGCGAGGCGCCGTGGTGGCACAGCGAGACGTTCGGCTCCTCGTGCGTCTTCGAGGGCGACGCGCACTTCGCCGAGGTCGGAGTCAACATCCAGGTGCTCGCCCCGGGCGAGCCGAACTGCATGTACCACGGCGAGAGCGCCCAGGAGGACTTCCTCGTCCTCTCCGGCGAGTGCCTCCTGCTCGTCGAGGGCGAAGAGCGCCCGCTCCGGCAGTGGGACTTCGTCCACTGCCCGCCCTGGACCGAGCACGTCTTCGTCGGCGCCGGCGACGGCCCGTGCGCGATCCTGATGATCGGCGCCAGACACGAGCACGAGGAGCTCCTGTACCCGGTCGTCGAGGTGGCCCGGAAGCACGACGCCGGCGTGGCGAAGGAGACGTCCTCCGGGCGGGAAGCCTACGCGCCGTTCCCGGAGCCCACCGCGGGCCCATACCGGGACGGGACGCTGCCGAGCCTGCCCGACTGAGCGCCCACGTTCAGTCGCTCTCGACGCGGTAGTACCACGTTTGCGCGCGGATCAGCCCGTCGCGGATGACGAACGTGTCGGTGCCGTGCTCGACCCGCGCGCCTCGGGCCGTGGCCGTCCACTGGAGGTACCCGATCTCGCCGTCGACGTGGGTCGTGACGTACTCGTACGAGGCGTCGGGAAGCTCGCCTGCGAGCTGGCGGGCCGCGTCGCGGACGCCGGCATGGCCGCGGCGCACCGTCTCGCGGTCGATCAGGACCACGTCGTCGGCGTAGTTCGCGCCGATGTCGCCCTCGAGGTCTCCCTCCTTCGCACGACGGAGATGGTCGTCGAGTACCTCGGTAGGGCTCCGCACCCCACCTGCGTACCCCTCCTGTCACGGAACCGAACGCGGGCGCGCGACTATTCGTGTATTACTTCATTTCGTAAAGCGTGCCCTGCCGGAGTGGTACGCACACGTACGGGAGGCCCAGATGAGCGTGACCGACGAGCTGCTCCAGAACGCCGAGCGCTACGCCGACGAGTTCGACCGAGGCGGTCTGCCGCTTCCGCCCGCGAAGCGGGTCGCCGTCCTCGCCTGCATGGACGCCCGCCTCGATCCCCACCGCGTCCTCGGGCTCGCCGAGGGCGACGCGCATGTGATCCGCAACGCGGGCGGCGTCGTCACGGACGACGAGATCCGCTCGCTCGCCATCTCGCAGCGTCTGCTCGGGACCGAGGAGATCATCCTCATCCACCACACCGACTGCGGGATGCTGACGTTCGGGGACGACGAGTTCCGGCACCAGGTGCAGCAAGAGACCGGGATCAAGCCGCAATGGGCTGCAGAGTCGTTCGACGACGTCGACGACGACGTGCGCCAGTCGGTCGCGCGGATCGAGGCAAGTCCCTTCATTCCGAGGAAGGACAGCGTCCGCGGCTTCGTCTACGACGTGGAGACGGGACGGCTCCGAGAGGTCTCGCCGAAGAAGGCTCGCGAGGAGGTCGCAGCCGCGTCAGCGTGAGCGCGGGGCGCGCAACGGCGAGGACGGGGCGTAGTCCAGGGCGAGGCTGGAGCGTGCCTTCAGCCTCGCTCCTCTTCGTGTGGCCCGGCGCACACACCACCAAGACAGACGAGGCTTGGGCCACGTCCGTTCACGGTCAGCGGCCGGGGACCGGCTCGGCGTCGTATCCCGCCTCGTCGATCGCTGCCATGAGCGCCGCGTCGTCGAGACCATCGCCGCGAACGGTGACGAGCTTCGTCTCGAGATCGACGTCGACCGCGGCGACACCCGCCACGCCCGAAAGCTCCTCCCTGACCGCCGACTCGCAGTGCGCGCAGTGCATGCCCGGAACCGAATAGGCCCTCGTCTCCATCTCTTCCTCCTCGTCTCGTTTCTCACTGTACCCGGTGGGGGTATCAGAAGGCTGGCCCACTTCTCGTTTCCCCTCCCGCGACGGACGGGTACGCGGCGATCGTGGCAGACCGTCGATCGTTGTGGATCGCGACGTCCGAGCCCACCGGGTACCCGCCGCTCGAGCGCGATCCCGAGGTCGACGTTGCGGTCGTCGGCGGCGGGATCATCGGCATCACGACCGCGGCTCTGCTGGCGAAGGCGGGCCGGAGGGTGGCGCTGCTCGAAGCAGACCGCGTGGCAGGCGGTGTGCTCCAGGGCCCGGCGAGGACGCGGCTCGCCGACAGGTCCGAGCTTCTCGCGGCCGTGCCCGCGCAGCACTCCTGAGCAGTCTCAGACCTTCCTCGGGACCTTCCCCGTCAGCGTCAGCACGGCGCGCATCGCCTTGTGCCCGAAGTCCGCGGCCGGGTCGAACATGCACGGGCACCCGCCGGCGATCACCGTGATCCCGCGGTCCCTCCCGTAGGCGGCGGCCGTCTCCGAGACGCTGCCCGGGCCGGGCCCGCGGTGCATCCACACCTGTCGGATGCCGAGCTCGGCGCACTCGTGCATCGTCTCCTCCGCGTGCTCCGGTCTGGTCGCGATCACCACTGCGTCGACGCCTCCGGGAATCGATCGCAGGTCGTGGTACGAAGGATCGCCCTCCACTTCGTCTGCGTTCGGGTTGACGGCGAACACCTCGTACCCGCGGTCCCGAAGCCGCTGGTAGACGACGTTGCCCCCGTGGCCGTTCGCCTCCCGCGAGACACCGGTGACGGCAACGCGCTTGTTGGCCAGGAAATCCGATGCTGCTTCCTTGATCGTCGGCATCGGCTGATACCTCCTCTGTGAACGACACCGGTCACCGTAAGCGCGCGCCCCCGCCGCGGCATCGGGGCAGACGCTGATCGACGTGCATGGAACTGCGCACGTGACGGGCGTTCGACGCTTCGCGCAGGGGACGAGCTGTGCGGACGCCCGTGCTCGCGGCGGCCGAACCACATGCGGGCTCCGGGGCTTCGCGGATGACGTCCGTTGCGAGATGGGGCACGGTTCTGGCGATGAGCTCTGCGTTCCGTGGCGCGACCGGGTCTTCGGGCCGCGACGTCGTCGTCTTCCGGTGCGCGACCGGGATCGTCGGCGTGCACGCGATCGTCGACTCCTTTCTCGCGACCGAGCCGGGCACCGGAGCCGACGACCACGTCCTGCGAGGGTCGGTGTCGCTCGCGCTGCTCGCGGTGGCGGCGCTCGCCTACCCGCGCTTGCGCGCGGGCGGCCGGGCCGCGCTCTCGTTCGCACTCGGCGTGCTCTCGCTCGAGGGAGCGGCCCTCGCAATCGCCGACGCACGCGGCGTCGGCGCCCGCGGCGAGGACTGGACCGGGTTCCTGCTCCTCCCCGTCGGGTTGGCGCTCTGTGCGGTCGCGGTTGCGCTGCTCTGGCGCTCGCGCATGCCCGGCCGGTGGCGCTACCTGCGGCGGGTGGGAATCGGCGTGGCCACCGTTGTCCTTGCCTACTGGCTTCTCCTCCCTCCGGCGATCGGGATCCTCGCCACGCACCGCCCTCGCGCGGCGGTCGAGCGCGCCGACCTCGGCCGCCCGTACGAGACGGTGACGCTGCGGACGAGCGACGGCCTCGAGCTCGCCGCGTGGTACGTCCCGTCACGCAACGGCGCGGCCGTCGTGTCGTATCCCACGCGGCAGGGCAAGCTTCCCCAGGCGCGCATGCTCGCGCGGCACGGCTACGGCGTGCTACTCGTCGACGCCCGCGGCTACGACGGCAGCGAGGGCGCCCCGAACCTGTTCGGCTGGGCCGGCGCGAAGGACATCGATGCGGCCGTGGCGTGGCTTCGAGCGCGACCCGACGTCCGTGACGGACGGATCGGCGGCATCGGGTTCTCCGTCGGCGGGGAGATGATGATCCAGGCCGCGGCCTCGAACCCGGCCCTCCGCGCGGTGGTGTCCGAGGGCGCCGGAGTCCGATCGGTGCGCGAGCACCTGCTGCGCGGGCCGCGCGGCTGGCTCTCTCTGCCCGAGTCCGCGCTCGAGACCGTGGCGGTCGCCGTGATGAGCGGCACCGCGCCTCCGCCTTCCCTCACCGACCTCGTCCCGCGGATCGCACCGCGGCCCCTCTTCCTCGTCTACGCGGGTCACGGGCAGGGCGGCGAGGATCTCAACCCGCGGTACTTCCGGGCAGCCTCCGAGCCGAAGATGCTCTGGAAGATCCCCGAGGCGCAGCACGTCGGCGGCCTCGAGGCGCGGCCGCGGGAGTACGAGACGCGCATCGTCGGCTTCTTCGACCGGGCCCTGCGCGGGACATGACCGACGCGTCGGCGGTCGATCTCTTGTGGCTCCCCCTCGGCGCGGGCGGGCATTCGGTCCGCGTCAACGGTCTCGTCTTCGAGGCCGTCGCCGCGGCGGTCGCGCGGCGCGAGCGCCGTGACCTCTACCACTCGGCGCTCGAGGTCACGGTTCCCGCCGGGCGGTACGTCGTCGAGCAGGCGCCCGCGTGGGGCGAGGGCGGCGAGCGCGGCGTCGTCGCCGGCGGGGCCGTCGGCCTTCGCCCGCTCGGGCGTCTTCGGCTGTTCCGCTACGAGGTCAGGCGCTGGCGCGGCGGCACGATCCCCGACGTCCGCGAGGCGGTCGAGAGCCCGCGCCGGCTGAGCCGCGACGCGGCCGTCGCCCGGCGCGTGCTCGAGCTCGTGCCGCAGGCGCCGACCCCCGTCTGGGGCCGCGACGAGCTCCACGCGGGCGAGATGTGGAACTCCAACTCGCTGATCTCGTGGCTGCTCGCCCGATGCGGGATCGACGTCGAGGGCATTCCGCTGCCGACCCGAGGTCGCGCACCGGGGTGGAGCGCGGGCATCGTCGTCGCTCGCCGCGCGGACGCACGTACGGGCGGGGCTGCGGGGGCGCCCCGCCCGTGATGCGGCTCTTCAGCCGATCGACGGTCGCGCCTCGAGCGGCTCTGCCGCCGGCGAGGACGCCGTACGGTCCCGGCCCTGGCGATCCCAGGCGATATCGAGCAGCACGAGCACGAGGTTCGCGCCGACCGTCGCCCCCGCGATCGTCGTGACGAGCGCCAGCAGGTCGGTGGCCGCCTGGAAACCGAGCCAGGCGCCGGTCAGCGCTCCCGCGAGCGCCGCCGCGAACCCGATGCCCTTTCTCTCCGCCGTCCAGTCGCGGTCCACCCAGGCGAGATAGATCCCGAGCCCGATCGGCACGCCGACCGAGAGCGCCGCGAGGAGCTCCTCGTCGAGCGGGACGCTCGGCATCGCCGTCATCACGAGCAGCACGCCCAGGAGCCAGCCGCCGAAGCCGAGCACGACCGGGAAGACCGTCCGCAGCGCCGTGCCGGCCGTGCGGCCGAAGCGACCGCGGTGGTGCACCCGCCGCGCCATCCCGAGCAGCGAGAGCGCGACCAGGAGCGGCAGCGCCACGAGCCCGCCGGCGACGCCCTTGGCGAGGATCGGAAGCGTCACGCCGGGGGTGAAGTCGACCTTCTGCGGCTCGTAGCGCGACCGGTCGACCCGGCCCCGGTCGAGGAACGTGGTGACGAGATGCGTGCCGGCCTCGGGCTGGTCGTGCCAGAAGGAGCCCGAGTGCCCGAAGCCCGGCAGCACGACCTGGTGCCCGTTGGGCAGGTAGGGAAGGAGCTCCTTGCGAGCGTTCTGCGGCGGGGTCGAGAAGTCGAGCGCCCCGCCGATCAGAAGCGTCGGGACCTTCGACGTGCGCATCCCGCTGTACGCGTTCTCGTCCGGCGCGGCGGGCCAGGCGTCGGCCAGCCGACCGCCGCCCCAGGCGAACGCCGTCCCCGCATACCCCAGGCCGGTGCCGCCCTTCTGCGCGCCGGAGGCGAAGTAGTCCGCCACCGCGCGGGCGTCGGGCCTCGCGGCGGAGGCGTACTGACCCCAGACGAACGGCATCGGCGCGAGCTTCGCGACGAGCGACTGAAGCCAGAAGCCGCTCGCGTCGCCCTCGGCAACCGAGAGCCACGAGTCGATCGCGGTCGGCGCGTTCAACGGGGCCATCTCCGACGTCGTCTCCATCAGCCCGTAGAACGAGAAGATCCGCACGCTGCTCTTCTGGATCGGCAGGAAGAGCCAGCGTTCGGGCATGTTTGCCGCCGTCCGCCGCATCGAGGCGGCGAGGTCGTCGGTTCGCGAGCGACAAGCCTCGTCCTGCTTGCAGAGCGCGGCGTACCGGCCGACGAGCTCGTCGGTCGTCTTCCGGTCCCAGACGAAGTTGCCGGGCGGGTTCACGCCGATCATCACCGACCGGTGGATCCGCTGCGGATGGCGCCACGCGTAGATGAGGGCCGTCCGCGTGCCGGCGCTCTCGCTCAGGAGGTCGATCCGGTCGTAGCCGAGCGCCTTCCGCACGGCCTCCATGTCGTCGACCTGCTGCGAGAGCCCGTAGCGCGTGAGGTCGTAGCCGTCGTCGGTGAGCCGCTTCGCACAGTCGCGAAAGCCCTTCTCGTACGCGCGGAAGGACTTCTCGCCGAGGAGGTCGGTCGAGTGCCCGAGCGCCGAGCCGACCTCGGGGCAGTCGAGCCGGACGGAGCCGTCGACGCCGCGGTAGCCGACGAGCACGACGTCACGATCGACCGCGTAGCGGCCGGCCCACGGGAACGTCATGTTCGTGATGCCCGGCCCGCCCTCGAGCCGGAAGAGCGGCTCCTTCGGACGCTCCGAGAGAGCGCGGATCCTCGTCACCGGCAGTGCGATCAGCCGCGACTTCGGATCGGACGGGTTCTCGGACACGACGAGCGTGCCGCAGTCGGCGTCGAAGCCACCGTCGTCGGTGGCGTACGTACAGGGGTCGAGGACAAGGTCGCCGGCCTGCGCGCCCTTCGGGACGGAGACGCGGTCGTCACCGGAAAAGCCGACGAATGCGAGGCCCGCAACCGTCAGCCCGATGAGGACGAGGGCGACGACGCGTGCAGGTGTGACGGCTCGTTTCATGGGAGGTTTCACGGTGTCCTTTCCTGGTCGGGTCGATGATCCGACGCTAGGAGGCATGCGGCGCCGCGGCGTCGTCGCGAGGCCGGATTCGTCCTCGCACCCGGCGACGATCCGGCCTCCTCCTCCGGTAGGAGCGGCGCGAGGGCAACGCCTCGCGCGCTCGGCCACAAGCACGTCCGCGGAGTCGGAGACGGCTCCTACGAACGGCCGACCGATCGGCCGCGCGCGTTCATCCCCTCGGCCGATCCACGCGCGGACGTCGTCCGGTGATGCTCGTGGTCATCAATTGTCGATCCCGCATCGGCGCGTGAGGCGGCCCGCCGCCCTCCTGCTCGGCGCTCTCGCAGCGACGGCGCTGGTGGCGCTGGTAGCGCGGATTTCCTCGCCTGCACGCGAGACGGGATCCCCGGGCTCCGCAGTGCGGCCCGTTCGCACCGCGACGGCCGGAGTCGGCATCCACAAGATCCGGCACGTCGTCGTGATCATGCAGGAGAACCGGTCGTTCGACTCCTACTTCGGCACCTACCCGGGCGCGGACGGGATCCCGATGCGAAACGGCATCCCGAGCGTCTGCGTCCCGGACCCGCTCACCAAACGGTGCGACCGGCCGTTCCACGACAGCGGCGACAGGAACTACGGTGGCCCGCACGGCCATCGCTTCGCCGTCCTCGACGTCGACCACGGCCGGATGGACGGCTTCATCGACTCCGTGCGGCGGGTCCTTCACCAGCGCTGCCTCGACTCGAACGCACCCATCTGCACGCTCGGAGCGCGGACCCCGACCCCGGACGTGATCGGGTACCACGACGCGCGCGAGATCCCGAACTACTGGGCGTACGCAAGGGACTTCGTCCTGCAGGACCACATGTTCGAGTCCGACGCGTCGTGGAGCCTGCCCGCTCACCTCTACCTCGTCTCGGGATGGTCGGCGAGGTGCGCCAGGCGCGGGAAGCCGATGAGCTGCCGCACTGCAGTCGAGAATCCCGGCGCCCCACCGGGCGAGCCGCAGGATCCCGACGGCGCGATCCCCCACTACGACTGGACCGACCTCACCTACCTGCTGCACGCGCACCACGTGAGCTGGCGCTACTACGTCCAGCGGGGAGGAGAGCCCGATTGCCGCGGGGGAGCGATGTTCTGCAGGTCGATCCCCCAGGACGCGAGCACGCCAGGGATCTGGAACCCGCTGCCGTGGTTCACGACGGTCGCAGAGGATCACCAGCGCGGCAACATTCGGCCCTTCCGCTCGTTCGTCCAGGCGGCGCGCACAGGAGCGCTTCCCGCCGTCTCGTGGATCACGCCGTCGCACTTGGTGAGCGACCATCCGACGGCGCTCGTCAGCCGGGGGCAGGCCTACGTCACGGGCATCGTCGACGCGATCATGGAGGGCCCCGATTGGGACTCGACCGCGATCTTCCTCGCGTGGGACGACTGGGGCGGCTTCTACGACCACGTTCCGCCGCCCGCCGTCGACGGCTCCGGGTACGGCCTGCGCGTGCCGGCGCTCGTCATCAGCCCGTACGCGCGGCACGGCTACGTCGACCATCAGACGCTCAGCTTCGACGCGTACCTGAAGTTCATCGAGGACGACTTCCTCGGCGGCGCGCGCATCGACCCGAGGACGGACGGGCGCCCCGACTCCCGTCCGACGGTGCGGGAGAGCGAGAGGATCCTGGGCGACCTCACGCGCGACTTCGACTTCTCGCAGGCGCCGCGGAAGCCGCTCGTCCTGCCGCCCTACCCGGCATCCGGGGCGCGCGAATAGAAAGGCCCCCGGCCCGACCGAAGTCGGAGCCGGGGGCCCGGGGGGAGCTCCGTCCTATGCCGACGTGGCAGCCGGGGCCGCCTCCTTGGCGGGCTCAGGCTCGCCGGCCTCGAGGCGCGGCAGCCACTGCAGCCACCGGGGCAGGTACCAGTTCCACTCGCCCAGGAGCTTCATCGTCGCCGGCAGGAGCACGGCCCGGACGATGGTCGCGTCGATCAGGATCGCCACCGCGAGCCCGACGCCGAACTGCTTGAAGAACAGCATCGAGAGCGTCGCGAAGATCGAGAACACGAAGACCATCACGATTGCCGCGCTGGTGACGACGCCGGCCGTCCGCTTGATCCCGTTCGAGATCGCGTCGTCCATGCTCTCGCCCCTGTCGTACAGCTCCCTGATCCGGCCGAGGACGAGGACGTGGTAGTCCATCGAGAGGCCGAACAGGATCACGAAGAGCAGGAGCGGAACCACCGGCTCGATCCCGGCAGTGGAGGTGAAGCCGAGGAGCCCCTTGCCGATGCCGTGCTGGAAGACGAGCACGAGCACGCCGTACGCCGCGGCGACGGAGAGCAGGTTGAGCACGATCGCCTTGGCCGCCACGACGATCGAGCGGAAGGCGACCAGCATCAGCGCGAACGCGAAGAGCAGGACGAACACGACGACGGGCGGCAGGTTCGACTTCAGCTCGTCGGAGCCGTCCTGCCACTGCGCCGCGAGCCCGGTGACGCCGGCCTCGACGTCCGGGAGGCCGCCCACGGTGTTCGGGACGATCTCGTCGCGGAGCAGGTGGATCGCCGCCACCGCCTCGGGGTCGGTCGTCTTGCCGTCGATCGGGATCGCGATGTTCGCGACCGTCCCCTTCGCGTTGACGTCGACCGTGATCGGCTCGTGCATGCGGCCGCTGGCGAGCGCCCGCCGCTCGAGCTTCCGGATCGCCTGGCGGACGACCGGCGCGTTCACGTTCGGCGCCTGGACGACGACGTTGGCGGGCAGCGCCGTGCCCGGGAACGACTGCTGCATCTTCGTGTACGCCTGGATCACGGGGAGCGACTTCGGGAACGTGTCGGGCCCCGGGGTCGCCATGCGGAGCTGGAGCGCCGGAGCGGCGAGTGCGAGGAGCACGCCGCCCGCGACGACGGCCGACACGAGCGGCCGCCGCAGCACGCGATCGACGATCGCGCCCCACATGCGGCCCTCGCCGTTCTGCCGGCGGAGCCGTCCGACGAGCGGAACGCGTGCCCGGTCGACCCGGTCGCCGAGCCGCGAGAGCAGCGCCGGGAGCACGGTGAGGGAGCCGAGCATCGCGATCGCGACGACGGTGATCGCCGCGACGCCGAGCGACGCGAAGATCTGATCGCCGGTGAGGAACATCCCGGCCATCGCGACGATGACGGTCAGGCCGGAGATCAGGACCGAGCGGCCCGACGTCGCCGCGGCGGCCTCGAGCGCTGCCTGCTCGCTCCGCCCGGCGGCCCGCTCCTCGCGTTCCCGCTTCAAGTAGAACATCGAGTAGTCGACGCCGACGGCGAGGCCGATCAGGAGCACGAGCGCCGGGGCCTGCATCGCCACCGGGAAGATCGCGCTCGGCAGCGCAATGAGGCCGAACGTCGCGAACACGGCGGTCAGCGCCAGCAGCAGCGGGATGCCCGCGGCCACGAGGGCTCCGAACGCCAGGACGAGGATGATCAGCGTGACCGGCAGCGAGAGCAGGCCGGCCTTGGCGAGGTCGTCGCCGTAGGCGGTCACGACCGCGTCGATCTTGCTCGCGTCGCCGAACTCGCCCACGAAGACAGCCGGATGAGCAGCCTGCAGCTCGTCGACCGTGTCGAGGACGGGACGGATCTTGTCGACTGCCTTGTCGGGGTCGCCGCGGATCTCGAACTCGACGAGGGCGGCGTGCCCGTTCGGCGCGATCTGACCCGTGTTGCGCGAATCGAGCGGCGAGCGCACGTTCTGGACGTCCGCCAGCTTGGAGAGCTTCGCGACGACGTCCGTGATCGCCGCCCGGAAGGCGGGATCGCTCGTGCGGAGCGTCGTGCTCTGGACGAGGACGTTCTCCCCGGCGGGCTGCTGAAACCCCGCGTCGAGGATCCTGTCCATCCGGCCGGACTCGCCCGGCCCCGGCGCGTTGTCGTCGATCGACTTCATGCCGATCGCGCCGCCGAGCCCGAACGCCACGAGGACGAATGCGAGCCAGCCGAACGTGGCCGTTTTCCAATGTGCTGCGCTCCAGCGACCCATGCGGGCCGCGAGGTTCGAATGACCGCTGCGACGGTGGTCGTCCTTGGTGCGGAACATCGTGGGTTCCTCCTTCGTCAATGGCCGAATCTCCATGGCCACGACGCTAGGACTCGCCGGTTCGGATGACGTCGTCTGAAGGCCGGAACCGCGCTCGTCCGGAACGACGATTCGGGCTCCTACTCCGGTAGGAGGCGATGCCTCGCGCCGTCCAGTACGTTCAGCTCGTGGAGCGGTTCGGAGAGCGCGCGCGAAGGTACTGGTTCGACGTCGTCGTCGTGCTGCTGGCGCTCGCGGGCGTGCTCGAGCTCGTGCTCAGGCGCGACGCGGAGGACGCCCCGGACACGACGCTCTGGTTCTGCATCCCGGCGATGGTCGCAGCGGTGCTCACGCTGCTCGCGCGCCGCCGCTATCCCTTCGGCGCGCCGGCGGCGTTCTGGCTGCTCGGCGCGTCGATCTCGTTCGTCGACGGGCGACTCGTCCCGTTCATGGCGGGCGTCTATCTCGCCGGGATGGCTGCGGCCTTCCTCCTCGGGAGCCTGCGCGACACGGTGCTGGCCCGCGTCGGCCTCGTCGTCGTGCTCGGCTGCTCGGCGACGATCATCTACAACATCCCGGACCACCAACCGGGCGAGCTGCTCTTCATCCCCCTCCTCTTCGGCATCGCCTGGCTCGCGGGCTTTGCGCTCCACACGCGGGTGGAGCAGGTCGACGCCGCGGAAGCGCGCGCCGCCCAGGCCGAGCGCGAGCGGGAGTCCGCCGCGCGCATCGCCGTCGCCGAGGAGCGCGCGCGGATCGCGCGCGAGCTGCACGACATCGTCGCGCACGCCGTGAGCGTGATGGTGCTCCAGGTCGGGGCCGTCAGGCACAAGCTCCCGCACGAGCTCGACGAGGACGCCGACGCCCTCCGCGGCGTCGAGCAGACCGGCCGCGCTGCACTCGCCGAAATGCGCCGCCTTCTCGGCGCGATGCGCAGCGACGGAGACGACCTCGAGCTCGCGCCGCAGCCGGGCCTCGACGGGCTCCAGTCGCTCGTCTCGGAGGTCGAACGCGCGGGCCTGCCCGTCCAGCTGCACGTCGAGGGCGAGCACGTGCAGCTCCCGCGAGCGATCGACCTCTCCGCCTACCGGATCGTGCAGGAGGGCCTGACGAACGCGCTCAAGCACGCCCATGCGAGCCGGGCCGACGTCACCGTGCGTTACGGGCCCGGAGACGTGCGGCTCGAGGTGCGCGACGACGGCGGCGGCGGCCCGAAGGGCAACGGCCAAGGCTACGGGCTGGTCGGCGTGCGCGAGCGGGTGAAGATCTACGGCGGCGAGATGACGGCAGGACCCGCGGACGGCGGCGGCTTCGTCCTGAGCGCGCGCCTCCCTCTGGAAGACGACCGGCCGTGACCATCCGCGTCCTCGTCGCCGACGACCAGTCGATGGTGCGGGCCGGCTTCCGCATGCTGCTCGGCGGCGAGGAGGACATCGAGGTCGTGGCCGAGGCGAGCAACGGGCTCGAGGCCGTCGAGAAGGCCGCCCGGTACGACCCCACCGTCGTCCTGATGGATATCCGCATGCCCGAGCTCGACGGCCTCGAGGCGGCGCGCCGCATTCTCGCGGCCGACCGGGACGCCCGCATCCTGATCCTCACGACGTTCGACCTCGACGAGTACGTCTACGAGGCGCTCCGGGCCGGCGCGAGCGGCTTCGTGCTCAAGGACGAGCCGCCCGAGCAGCTCCTCGCCGCGATCCGCACCGTCGCCGCCGGGGACGCGCTGCTCTCACCCGCCGTGACGAAGCGCGTGATCGCGCAGTTCACGCGCATCCCGCGTCCGACGCCTCCCGCGGAGCTCGACGACCTGAGCGAGCGCGAGCGCGAGGTGTTCCGCCTCATCGCACGCGGCCTCTCGAACGGCGAGATCGCGCAGGAGCTCTTCATCAGCGAGACGACCGTCAAGACGCACGTCACGCACATCCTCGCGAAGCTCGGCCTCCGCGACCGCGTCCAGGCGGTCGTGCTCGCCTACCAGGCCGGCCTGTTCGAGCCCGATGCGCCGCCGCCGGACGGCGACACCGGCCGAGCCCCCTAGCGAGCTCGGCCTATCGTCCTTCCGTCCCGGTGAAGAGCGCGCGCAGATCCAGTGACGGTGCGTGCGTCCGGGTCGCGAGCGAGACGTAACGGCGCGCGAGGGCGTCCTTCCCGGCCCCGAGAACCGTGCTGACGAGCCCGAGCGCCTCCGCCAGCCCGGCCGGGTCGAGCACCTCGATCGCGCGCGCCCAGATCGCCTCCTCGAGGGCGTTGAAAGCGGTCTGCACCTCCGACAGGTCGTAGCCCGCGTCGAACCGCTCCTCGGCCACGAGCTCCGCACGGGAGACGATTCCCGCGAGGTCACGGTCGGTCAGCACCTGCAGGAGCTGGTCGAACAGCGCGTCGAGACGCAGGCGGACCTCGGGCTCCCCGGCGGCCTCGTAGTGCTGCGCATGCGCGCGCCGCAGAGCGGCGTCCGCTGCCTCCACGATCCTGCCACGCTCCCGCGCGAGGAACTCGACCGTCGTCTGCGGCGTCACGCGGCCGGGACTCCGGACCCTCGACCGTGACGACGGGCGTGCGGCACGGCCCGAAGGCTACCGTGGCACGACCGCCCGGCCGGTCGATCCGACGCCATGGTTCCTGCAGCGAAACCTCGTCTCGAAGGCGCTCTCGACGGTGCCGTCGTGCTCGTCGAGGGCATCAGCGACCAGCGTGCCGTCGAGACGCTCGCCCGGCGCCGCGGACGGGATCTCGCCGCCGAGGGCGTCCAGATCGTGGCGATCGGTGGCGCGCAGGCAATTCGCGCCTCGCTCGAGCGATTCGGCCCCCACGGTCTCGATCTCCGCCTCGCGGGCCTCTGCGACGCCGGCGAGGAACGACATTTCGCACGTGCGCTCGAGGGGGCAGGCCTCGGGTCCGGCCTCACGCGGGCGGACATGGAGTCACTCGGGTTCTACGTGTGCGTCGCCGACCTCGAGGACGAGCTGATCCGCGTGCTCGGCACGCCGCGCGTCGAGACGATCGTGGGGAGCGAGGGAGAGCTCGGGTCGTTCCGGACGCTCCAGAAGCAGCCCGACTGGCGCGGCCGGAGCACCCACGACCAGCTCCGGCGGTTCATGGGCAGCGGTGGCAGCCGAAAGATCAGGTACGCCTCGCTGCTCGTCGACGCGCTCGACCTCGCCCGTGTGCCACGGCCGCTCGACGGCGTCCTCGAGCACGTCTGACGGCTTCTCGCCCGGCCCGGGCTTCCGGCACTGGAAGCCCGGGCCGGACATCGGGTCTAACGGCCGCTGACGGCGAACCAGGCGCCGCCGGGGCTCGTCACGAAGACGATCGGCGCGAAGCAGGGCGAGGGCAGCTCGATCGACGTGTCGATCTCGGCGTCACCCGTCGGGCTCGCCGGAACGAGCGCCGTCGAGACGTTCGACGTCGTCGCGGCCCCGCTCGCGGTCGTGAGACAGCTGACGATGGCCTTGAACTGCGGAATCGGGTTCGTCCCCTGGAGGTTCGCCGGAACGGGCGAGCGCCGGGCGAGAACGAGGCCCTCGACGTCCACGTGCAGGCGGCCGTCTGCACGCAGGCTGGCGTTTGCGTCGCCGATCTCCCACGGGAGCCCGCCGCCTCCGACGCCTCGGATCGCGTTGGCCGAGCCGGTGTACGGCTCGCTCACCGACCCGAGCACCTTCGCGTCGAGCACCTTGCGACCGTCGTCGCCGCCGATGCCGAGGGCGGGCGCGACGAGCGCCACGGCGACGGCCAGCCCGACGAGGGGGAGCAATGCCTTCCTCATCCTGTCCTCCTGACGTTGATGCCGGTCCTACGGCATGCGAGCCTCCGCGGATTCGTGTGTCCTTTCGTGGCCCCGCCGTTCGTCTCGGAGACGACCACACGCGACGACGAGGAGGAAGCGATGAAGTACCTGCTCCTGATCCACCAGGGCGACACACCGACCCCATACGACCAGGAGGCCTGGGGCCGGCTCTCCGAGGACGAGCAGCAGGAGGTCTACGCGGCCTACCAGGCGATCAACCAGACCCCCGGGGTCACGCCCGGGATCGGCATGCAGCCGCCCGAGCTGGCGACGACGGTTCGCGTCCGGGAGGGCCGGACCCTGACGACCGACGGGCCGTTCGTCTCGGTGAAGGAGGCGCTCGGCGGCTACTTCCTCTACGAGGCGGACGACCTCGACGCCGCGATCGAGCTCGCCTCGCGCGTCCCCGCAGCCCGAATGGGCGGCGCAGTCGAGGTGCGGCCGGTGGCCGAGTGGTAGACGTCGACCAGGCGTTCCGCGACGAGTGGGGTCGCGTCCTGGCCGCGCTGATCGGCCTCCTCGGCGACTTCGACCTCGCCGAGGAGGCCGCCCAGGAGGCGTTTGCGATCGCGGCCGAGCGCTGGCCCCGCGACGGGCCGCCCGAGAGCCCGCGGGCGTGGCTCGTGACGACGGCCAGAAACCGGGCGATCGACCGCATCCGCCGCGACCGCACGCTCGCCGAGAAGACGCGCCTGCTCGAGGTGCCGGAGGCCGTGGAGGACGAGATGGACGAGACGACGATCCCGGACGAGCGGCTCGAGCTCGTCTTCACGTGCTGCCACCCGGCGCTCGAGCTCGACGCCCAGGTGGCGCTGACCCTGCGGGCGCTCGGAGGGCTTCGTACCGAGGAGATCGCGCGGGCGTTCCTCGTCCCCGAGGAGACGATGGCGAAGCGACTCGTCCGCGCAAAGCGGAAGATCAGGGCCGCGGGAATCCCGTTCCGCGTACCGCCCGCGCATCTTCTCCCCGACCGGCTGGCAGCGGTGCTCGCGGTCGTCTACCTGATCTTCAACGAGGGCTACGGCGGCCGGGCCGATCTCGCGGCGGAAGCGATCCGGCTCGGCCGCGCGCTCGCCTCGCTGATGCCCGACGAGCCGGAGGTGCATGCGCTGCTCGCCCTCATGCTGTTCAACGACGCCCGGCGCGACGCGCGGTTTGCGAACGGCACCATCGTCCTCCTCGCCGAACAGGACCGCTCGCTGTGGGACGCGGAGCGGATCGCCGAGGGCCGGGCGACCCTCGACCGGGCGCTGGCGCTCGGTGGCTGCGGGCCGTACGTCCTGCAGGCGGCGATCGCGGCCCTCCACCTCGACGACCCGCCCGACTGGCCGCAGATCGCGGCCCTCTACGGTGAGCTTGCGCGCTCGACAGGATCGGCGGTCGTCGAGCTCAACCGGGCGGCCGCCATCGCCGAGGCGGGCGACCCCCAGTCGGCGCTCGAGCTGGTCGACCGGCTGGACCTCGACCGCTACCACTACCTCCACGCCATGCGCGCCGAGCTCCTGCGCCGGCTCGACCGTGTCGACGAGGCGCGCACGGCGTACGGCCGGGCGCTCGAGCTCGTCCACTCCGACGCCGAGCGGCGCTTCCTCGAGCAGCGCCTGGTAGAGCTGTCATGACGATGGACGTTCCACCGCCAAGGTCGCGGGCACAGCGGAAGGCCGACACGCTCGAACGCCTGCGCACGGACGTCGACCTCTGGATCGCCTCCGCGGACGCAGCGGGCGACGTCCATCTCGTCCCGCTCTCGTTCGTGTGGGACGGCACGGCGCTGACGATCGCGACGCCCCGCTCGAGCCCCACGGCACGGAACCTGCTGCGGGCCGGCGAGGCGCGTGTCGCGCTGGGGCCGACCCGCGACGTCGTGCTCGTCGACGGCGCCGTCGACGAACTGCCGATCGGCACCGACCCGGAGCTCGAGGACGCCCACGCGGCGGCGACGGGCTTCGACCCGCGCACGCTCGCCGAGGAGTACACCTACCTTCGCGTGACGCCGAAGATGATCCGGGCGTGGCGCGAAGCGAACGAGCTCGAGGGCCGGCTGCTGATGCGCGACGGCCGCTGGCTCGATTGAGCATCAGCGCTCGCTCGGCGCGGCCTCGAGGATCGGGCTCGCCGCGGCGTCGCGCGCGTGCCCGGACCGCGTCGCGAGGACCGAGCCGGCGAGGACGAGAACGAATCCGACGCCCATCCCGAGGGTGAACGCTTCGCCGAGCACCGCGATGCCGAGAACGGCGGCGACCGCAGGGTTGACGTAGGTGATCACGGTCGCCCTGGCGGGGCCGATCTCGCGAATCAGCGCGAAGAAGAGGAGGAAGGCGACAGCCGTGCAGACGATGGCGAGGGCGAGGATCGACCCCACCGCCGCGGCCGACGGCGTCTCGCCCACGCCGCTGACCGCGGTGATCGGGACGTATGCGACGGCCGCGAGCCCGAGCGAGACGGCGATGATCCCGAGCGAGGGCAGATCCGCCATCCAGCGCGGGATCATCGCGGGACCGACGGCGTAGCAGACCGCCACCACACCCACCGCGACCATCGCCGGCACGCTGGCGCCCTCGAGGCCGAGACCGACGATGGAGGCCACGCCGACGACGCCGAGCGCGAGGCCTGCGGCCCGCTCGACGGTGAGACGCTCGTTCCCGCCGGGCGCGACGGCGATGGCCGTGCCCACGAGCGGCGTCGCGGTGATCAGGAGTGCGGTGAGCGAGCTCGAGATCCGCGTCTCCGCCCAGCCGAGCAGCACCCACGGCAGCGCGATCTCGATCGCGGCGAACACGGCGACGACGCGCCAGCGCCGGAGCACCGGTCGCACCTCGTCGCGTAGCGCCGCGATGGGCAGGAGGAGCAGCGCGGCGATCGACGTCCGCGCGAGCACGAGCATCGAGGGGCTCACGTCCTCGACGGCGACCTTGATCAAGAGGTACGGGATCCCCCAGATCACGCACATCGCCGCGAAGAGGATCCACCCCCGCGAGGTCATCGACGCCTTCACCCCTCGAGGCTAGGCGAAGCGCGCGGGGCTGCGCCAACAGGATCTGTAGCGGGCTCGATCAGCGGGCCGAATCGCCCGCCGAGCGGTCAGGCACGCGCCGACGCGACGAGGCAGACACCCGGTAGCTCGAGGCCCTCGGACGTCTGGTAGCCGCGAGCGGCGTCCGCGGCGCGCCTGCGGAGCTCGCCTGCGGCATCGGCGGGCAGCGCGGCACGCCGCGCCGGGACGTAGCGCGTCGGCAGAATGCCGACGTGCCGACCAACTACGAGCGCGCGTTCGCCGAACGCCCGGACGTGCTCGCAGCCTGGGTGCAGCTGAACAGCGCGGTCAAGGCGGGGATGGACCTGCGCCGGTACGAGCTGGCGACGCTGGCCGCCGCTCGGCGGCTCCGCTCCAGCTACTGCTGCCTCGCGCACGGCACCGTTCTTGCCGAGCAGTTCGGCGAGCCGGTGCGCGAGATCGCTCTCGACCACCACGCGGCCGGGCTCGACGAGGTCGACGTCGCCGTGATGGACCTGGCCGAGCGCGTCGTCGAGGACGCGACGTCGATCACCGACGGCGACCTGCAGCACCTTCGTGACCTCGGACTCTCGGACACGGACATCATGGACGTCGTGCTCGCCGCGGCCGCCCGCTGCTTCTTCTCGAAGACACTCGACGCGCTCTGCGTCGAGCCCGACGCGAGCTACCGCGACATCGAGCCCGAACTGCGCGAGGCGCTCGTCGTCGGTCGGCCGATCGCCGACGCCTGAGCCCGCGGCCGGCGGTCGAGCAGCTTCTTCGCCTCGTTGGCCCACAGGACGGTGCTCGCAAGCGCGACGCAGATCAGCCAGTCGGTCGCCGAGAGCGGCGTCGTCCCGAACGCGTCGTTCAGGAAGGAGACGTGCACGACCGCCAGCTGGAGGGCGAACGAGACGGCGATCGCGCCCCAGAGCCAGCGGTTCGCGAAGAGCCGCCGGAAGGCGCTCACGCGGTCGGAACGGGCGTTGAAGCAGTTGAAGAGCTGCGCGACGACGAGGGTCGTGAAGGCCATCGTCCGCGCAGTGTCGATGTCCCCGCCGTCGCCGACGAGCCCGCCCGGCAGGCGGAGGTCGAGCGCGACGAGCGTCGCGACGGCCATCACGAGGCCGACCCAGAAGATCCCGATCCACATCTCCCGGTCGATGACGTCGTCGCCTGCCCGCCTCGGCGGGCGGCGCATGACGTCCTCCGGAGGCGGGTCGACGCCGAGCGCGAGCGCCGGCGCGCTGTCTGTGAGCAGGTTGATCCACAGGATCTGCGTCGCGAGCAGCGGCGTCGCCACCGCCTCCCCCGTCTCGTCGAGCCCGATGACGCCCGCGAGGACGACCCCGAGGAGCATCGTCAGGACCTCCCCGACGTTCGACGAGAGCAGGAACCGCAGAAAGGTGCGGATGTTGGCGAAGATCCCGCGTCCCTCGCGGACGGCGGCGACGATCGTGGCGAAGTTGTCGTCGGCCAGGATCATGTCGGCCGCCTCCTTCGTCACGTCCGTGCCGGTGACGCCCATGGCGACGCCGATGTCGGCGGCCTTGAGCGCGGGCGCGTCGTTCACGCCGTCGCCGGTCATCGCGACGACGTGCCCCTCGTCCTGGAGGGCGTCCACGATTCGGAGCTTGTGCGCCGGTGCGACGCGCGCGTAGACGGAGACGTCCCGCACGGCATCCCGGAGACCGTCCTCGTCGAGGTCGTCGAGCTCCGCGCCGGTGAGGACACCGGCGGAGGCGATGCCGAGGTCGTCCGCGATCCGCGTGGCCGTCGCCGGGTGGTCGCCTGTGATCATGATCGTCCTCACCCCCGCTGCCCGGGCCTCCGCGATCGCGGTCCGCGCCTCGGGGCGGGGCGGGTCGATGATCCCGACGAGCCCGAGGTACGCAAGGTCGCGCTCGACCGACTCGTCGGCGGGCGCACGCCGGCCGTCCGGGACGGGGCGGTAGGCGACGGCGAGGGTCCGCAGCGCGAGCCCCGCGAGCCGGTCGACCGTCGCGCCGATCTCGTCCCGGCGAGCACTTGTCAGCGGTCGCGTCTCGCCCGCGACCCGCTCGGCGGTGCAGCGCGTCAGCAGGACGTCGGGCGCGCCCGTCGTGACGACCGCGATGCCGCCCTCGAGCTCATCGGCCTCGAGCGTGGTCATCAGCTTCCGCTCGGATGTGAACGGAACCTCTCCGACGCGCTCGAAGCGCTCCTCCCGCGCCTGCGTGAGACCTTCGATCTTCGCCTCGGCGACCAGGAAGGCGGCGTCGGTCGGATCGCCGTGGACAACCCACTCGCCGTCGACCTGGTCGAGCACGGCGTCGTTGGCGAGGCTGCCTCCCCCGATGACGAAGCGCACCTCGCCGAGCAGCGCGGGATCGTCGGCGAGGGCGTGCCCGTCGACGAGCAGCTCGCCCTCGGGGCGATAGCCCTCCCCGGTCACGTCCACCTCGCCCGAGGCGGTTGCGACCTTCTGGATCGTCATCTCGTTCTTCGTCAGCGTCCCCGTCTTGTCCGAACAGATCACCGACGCCGAGCCGAGCGTCTCGACCGACGAGAGCCGCTTGACGATCGCGCGCCGACGCGCCATCCGCTGCACGCCGAGCGCGAGCACGACCGACAGGACGGCCGGCAGCCCCTCCGGCACCGCCGCGACTGCGAGCGAGACGCCGATGAGGAGCACGTCGACGAGGTCCGAGGCGTGGTCGAGGTCGGCGGTCGCCAGGATCGCCGCGACGACCACGACGGCGATGGCGATCACGGCGATCCCGAGCATCCGCCCGATCCGGGCGACATCGCGCTGGAGCGGTGTGCGCTGCTCCTCCGTCCGGCCGAGCATCCGCGCGATCGAGCCCATCTCGGTCGCCATCCCCGTGGCTGTCACGACCGCACGACCGCGGCCGCGCGTAACGGCGGTCCCGTCGAACACCATGTTGAGGCGGTCTCCGAGCGCGGCCGGGGCGTCCAGCGTGCCGACGTCCTTCACGACAGGCTGGCTCTCGCCGGTGAGGGAGGCCTCCCCCACCGTGAGGGAGGCGACGTCCACGAGGCGCCCGTCGGCGCTCACGGCGTCGCCTTCCTCGAGGAGGAGCAGGTCGCCGGGCACGACCTCTGCCGCAGGGATCCGTTGCATACGGCCGTCCCGCACGACCGCCGCGGTCGCCGCGGCCATCCGCTGGAGCGCCGCCACCGCCTGCTCGGCCCTTGCCTCCTGGATGAAGCCGAGCAGCCCGTTGAGCACGACGATGACGGCAATCACGATCGCTTCGTAGGGGGTGCCGTCCGCGCCCTCGGCCACCCAGGCGGCCACGGAGACCGCGGCGGCGACGAGCAGGAGGTAGATCAGCGGATCGGCGAACTGCGCGAGGAGCTTTCGCCAGGCCGGGACCTGCTCGGCGGGGTCGAGGACGTTCGGCCCGAAGCGCTCGAGCCGACCCGCCGCCTCGGTCGAGTCGAGGCCGTCGTCGAGATCGGTGCCGAGCTCCGCGGCGACGTCGGCGGGGCCCCGACGCCACGGCTCCAGCGCGGGAGGCTCGCTCATTGGGTCAGCATGGCAGCATGAGAGCGCTCGACCGCCGGTACCTCCTGCTCGGCGACCGGAACTCGCTCGTCCGCGATCCGCTCGACCTCCTGCGACTCGCGTTCTTCGCAGGAACGGTCGTCTTCGCGGGCATGGGACGCTCGACGGCCGTCGGCCTCACGGCGGAGACGCTCGCCGTGACGATGCCGCTCGTGCTCGACGCGCTTCCCGGCAGCGGCGTCGGCGTCGTCGTGCTCGTCCAGCCGGATCACTCGGCGGCGGCGGTCTTCTACCTCATCGCGGTGACGATGCCAGGCCTCGAGCCGGCCGGCGGCGAGGGTCAGATGCCGAGCGCCTCGGCCGCCTTCTCGAACTGGTCCTCGCGCACGTAGACGACATAGCCGAACGCGCCGCGGCCGTCGGTGACGCCGGTCGAGGCGTACACGCTGACGCCGACGTCGAAGAGCCGCTGGTGGACGTGCGCGAGCGCGCCGAGCTCGTCGTCTCCCTGGACGAGCAGCGCGTGGTAAGGGCCGTCGAGCGCGAGCCCTGCCGCCCGTGCTTCTGCGGCGAGCTTGTTGGGGTCGTCCGGGAACAACGCGAACTGCGCGAGCTCGGGCCCGCTGGGCACGGCGGTGAAGGCGAGGAGGCCGACGCCCCGCTCCGCCAGCGCGGCGAGCACACGGTACGCCGCTCCGAGCTCGTCGCGGACGGTTGCGTAGTGGTACTCGACGGGACGGATCGTGAACGCCGTCGGCTCACCTCCTGGCCGCAGCATATGCAGGGTCCGGGTCGCCCGCGATGCTCCTTGCATCGCCCGGCCCACCGGAGCATGCTTGCGCGGATGCCCGCGCCCCGGCCGATCGTCTTCCTGAGCGACTTCGGGCTCGGCAACGAATGGGTCGGGTTGTGCCACGCCGTCATGAGCGGGATCTCGCCGCAGTGCCCGATCGTCGACCTCTCGCACCTCGTCCGCCCGCTCGAGGTCGGCTCGGGCGCGCTGCTCCTCGCGGACTCGATGCCGTACATCTCGGAGCAGGCGGTCGTGCTAGCCGTCGTCGACCCCACCGTCGGGAAGGACCGCGAGATCGCGATCGAGACGGGCAGCGGCCGCCACCTCGTAGGCCCGGACAACGGGCTCCTCTCCCTCGCGTGGGACGCGGCCGGGGGGATTCGCTCCGCGGTCGAGCTCACGTCACCGGAGATCGTGCGCCGGCCCCACAGCGAGGCATTCCGGGCGCCGGACACCCTTTGCCCGGCGGCCGCCGCGCTCGCGGGCGGAGCCCCGATCGCCGAGCTCGGCAGCGAGCTCGACCCCGCGACGCTCGCCGTCGTCGAGATGGCCGCGCCGGAGATCGAGCCGGGGAAGATCACGTGCGAGGTGATCGACTTCAACCGCTTCGGCAACGTCCACCTGAACGTGCGGCCGGCCGACCTCGAAGCGGCGGGCCTCGACGGCGAGACGACCATCACGATCGAGGCGGTGTCCGGCGCGGCGGAGGCGAAGCGCGGCAGCACGTACGCCGATTTCGCCGCCGGCGAGTACGGCGTCCTCGTCGACCCGCGCGGGTGGCTGACGATCGTCCGCGGCAATCCCGCGAGCGCGCTCGACGGGCTCGGGCTCTCGATCGCCGCGCCGGTCTGGCTCCGGCGGGCGTCCGGCGGTTCGTAGCTCCGGCGGCTCAGGCGACGGGAGGCGGCGTCCCGTGGACGCTGGCCGCCAACGCGGCGTCCCAGCCGCACGCGGCGCACGCGTGGGTCACGGCGGAGCGCGCAAACGAGACCGCCGTCGCGTGCGGGTCCTCCGCCTCGACGACGGCGTCCCAGTCGAGCACGAACTCGCCCAGAGTCGCGTCCCAGCGGGCGGCGGGCGGGTCGAGCACGGCGTCCGAGATCCCGTCGGGCGCCGGGTGCGCGTACGCGAAGAAGGCGGCACGCGGGTAGCGCGCGTCCCCGGGCCACCAGCCCACGGTGATCTCCTGGGCGTCCATCGCGTTCCGCGTGATGAAGTCCTCCGCCGGCGGCTGGGCCGGGAGGCCGGAGTAGAGCGAGACCGCGAGATCGAACGAGCCCCACCAGGCGTTTACCGGCGTCGACCTGCCGCGGTACGGCGCACGCAGCGCCGCGAGCACGAGCGCCGCGTGCGTTGCGGCCGCGAAGTAGTCCGAGACCTGAGCCGGGTCGTACGTCGCATGCTCCTCGTCCTCGTCGAGCGGCGCCTGCCAGTCGACCTCCTGCGGGGTCAGGTCGATCGCGAAGTCACCCGCGGCGTCGCGAACCGCGCGCAGCACCTCGCGCGTCACCTCGCCGACGGGCCTGTTCGGCGTGAGCGAGACCCGTGCCACACGGCCGCCGCTCGACTCCACCACCGTCTCGTGGGCGTGAAGGTCGAGAGCGACGACGAGAGCGCCGGACCCGTCGGGCGCGGGCAGCGGTCGCGTCTCCCAGCCGCGCGCGGTGAGCCGCAGGGCCGCGTGCTGGAGTTGCGGCTCCCGCGGTGCGAGCGCGACCGCGAGCTTCCCGAGCACCTGCGTGTGGGCGTGCAGCGTGTCGCAGGTCACACGCCACGCGTCGAAGGGAATCGCGGGCCAACCGGTGACCATGTTCTCAGCCTAGACGTAGAGCGGTTCGCCGTCCGCGGCGCGCGCGTCGGCCGTCCCGCCGCGCTCCCGGGTCGAGAACCCGGCCCTGATCCGCGCGATGCGTCCCTGGACCTCGGCATCGCATGCCGCCGGATCGAAGAGCGGGCTGCCGGGGTCGCTCAGGAGGCGCATGCAGGCGACGGCGCAGGCCGGGTCGAACACCAGACCGGGATCGTCGAGCTCCGCCGCGAGCGCCTCGAGCTCCTCGGCGACGTCGGCGCGCGGCCTGTAGCCGGCGGCGTGTGTGAGCACGCTCCGGACGTCTGCCGCAAAGGTGCGCCTGCGCTCCGTCGTCGTCTCGCGCCTCGCGCGCGCGAGCACCTCGGGGATCACGTACGCGTCGCGCTCGTCGGCCAACCAGTCGAGCAGGTCCCAGTGCCGCCAGATCGCCCGGACACCCGACGCGAGGAGGACGAGCCCGCCGACGAAGAGCGGCACGGCGAGCGGCGGGTATGCCTGCGTCGCGCCGAGCGCGAGCCCGAACGCGGCCACGCCGACGCCGAGGCTCTCCCACCCCCGGCGCCCGAGCTCCCGGAGCCGGGCACCCGCGTCGTCGACGGAGCGCGCGTACATCTCGCACCCATGGTGGCCGAACGGGGGGCCGGGCGCATCCGCGGGTCGTCCGAACCGGCTCGCGGGAATCCCGCAACGGCAGGGCCGCGCTATGCGCCGTCGGGCGGCCAGGTGCCCAGGTTCGCGAACGTGAGCTCGTAATCGGTGACGTCCTCGACGTGCACGTCGACGGTCGCGGTGATCCGGTCGCGGAACTCCGCGCGGGCGACCCGGTGCTCGTCCGCAACCTCCTTGCTCTCCCAGAAGGAGATCACGAGCGTCGTCCCGTCGTTCTCGTTCGAGAGCATCAACAGCCCCTCGAACCCCTGGATCTGACCGAGCCAGGGCATCATCTCCTCGCCGGCGAGCGTCGCGATCTCGACCGGCTGGTCGATCGGGCCACGTGTCCTCGTCACCGTGACGTGCATGCCGCCTGTATATCCGTCCCGGCGCCGTGAGCCAACCCGTCGGTCACGGCAACAGCCGGTCGAGCCCCCGGGTGAGGCCGACCCGGCCCGGGACCGAGCGGATCGCGAGCAGCGTCCCGGCGACGTACGGCTCGGGCGTCGGACCGGCGTCGTGGCGGAGCGTGAGGCGCTCGCCACCGGACGCGAAGACGACCTGGGTCGAGACCACGAAGCCCGGCAGCCGGAGCGAGTGCACCTGTGTTCCCGCCACGGTCGCACCACGTGCGTTCGGCGCGCCGAGCACGTCCGCGAGCGACACGCCGAGCGCCGGCCGGTGGACGGCGGCGAGCCGCTCGGCGAGCTCCCTCGCGGTGCCGCTCGGCGCGTCCTCCTTCCCGGCGCTCGCGTAGTCGATCACCTCCCAGAAGTCGAAGTGCTCCGCCGCCTCGAGCGCGAACCGGAGCACGAGCGCGGCCGAGAGCGAGAAGTTGCCCGCCGCGATCACTCCGACGCCCCGTTCCCGCGCAAGCGTGTCGATGGCGGCGTAGTCCTCGGCCGTCAGGCCGCTCGAGCCGACGACGACGCCCACGCCGCGCTCGAGCGCGACACGCACGTTCGCTCCGACCGACTCTGCGTGCGTGTAGTCGACGAGCACGTCCGCCGGGACGGCCTCGAGGGCTTCCGCAACCGTCGAGAAGTGCTCTGGGTCGGAGCGTGCGACGCCGGCGACCAGCTCGAGGTCGTCCGCGGCCTCGATCGCGCCCGCGACGGGCCGCCCGGTCCAGCCGGTGACTCCGGCCACGCACACCCGGATCACGCCGTCGCCTCCATGGAGCCCAGCATTGCGAATCGCGTGGCCCGGCGTTGAGTGACAGCGAGCGCGCGATATGTAACGCTTGTCGCAAGTGGCCGCGGGGGCGCCCGTGGACGGGCCACGAGGCGTCGAAGCGGTGGACAGGAGGCTCCATGCACGGACGCATGGCCAGGTACGCGATCCAGGGCGACGCGCACGAGCTCGCGCGCACGGCGGAGGACGGGATGCTCCCCATCTTCCAGTCGCAGCCCGGCTTCAAGGCCTACTCGCTCCTCGAGAGCGGTGATGAGATCATCTCGTTCAGCGCCTGGGAGAGCGCGGACGACGCGGAGGCGGCGAACAGGGCGGCCGCATCGTGGGTCGCGGAGAACATGGCCGACCGGATCGAGCTCAAGGAGGCTCGGGTCGGCGAGATCATGTTCTCGACGACGCTCGGAGTGACCACGAAGGCCGGCGCCAGCGCCTGAGCATCGACCATCAGGGAGACGAAGGGCCCCGGCGAGCCGGGGCCCTTCGTCTGCCTACGCCTGCTGCAGCGCCTGCGACTTCACGTAGTCGATGTAGCCGCGCACGTCGGTCGCGGGCTCCGTGTAGGCCTCGCCGAGCGCAGCCTCCATCGAGGCCATGTACTCCTCCGCCCAGGCGGGCAGGTCGTAGTCGATCGCCCGCAGGAACTCGAGCGATGCCGCGAAGCGGATGTCGGCGATCGACGGGTGGTCGCCGCCGATGAACTGCCTACCGTCGAGGAACCACGCGCGGTAGACGTCGAGCGGCCCCGCGAGCGCCGCCGCGGCGTCCTGCTGTGCCTTCACCTTCATCGCGTCGTCGGCGTCGGACGTGCCGACCTCGCCCGCGTACTGTGGGAAGCCGAGCGCCGGATACGTGGCGCGCGTGACGAGCGGGTAGAGCGTGCCCACGAGGTAGAACATCGCGCTGTCGACCATCGCGCGCTCGCCCGGATCGGTCGGGTAGAAGCGATCCAGGCCGTGCTTGTTGCAGAGGTACTGCATGATCGCGCAGCTCTCCCAGAGCGCGCCCTTCGGCAGGCCGGCCTCCTCGAGCAGCGGCGTCAGGTCGGCCGGGTCCTTCGCGAGGAACTCGGGCGTCGACTTCTTTCCCCAGACGTCGACCTCGTCGAAGTCGAGCCCGGCAGCACGGACGAAGATCCGAGTCGTCAGGTTGTTCACGCTCGGCTTGAGGATGCTCAGCGTGTGCGTGGCCATGTGACCTCCTAGTAGGGGTTCTTCGGCGAGCGGTCGTCCGACAGCGACGGTCGCGAGCGCTCGACGAGCCGCTCGATCGCGTCGGCAAGGTGCTCGCGGTCGATGTTGTGGTCGCTCCGTTCGACCCGCAGCCTGTGCGCCTCGAGCAGCACGTCGGCATGGGTGAGACCGAAGGGCGGCTCGAAGCGGTACGAGGCGAGCTCGATCAGCAGCCCGAGCGGGTCGTCGAAGTAGATCGAGTCCATGAAGCCGCGATCCTTGACGCCCGAGTGGCGGATCCCGCGCTCGTCGAGGCGGTCGACGACCTGCGCGAAGGTCGCCTGCGAGAGCGAGAACGCGATGTGGTGCACCGTGCCGGGATCGCGCGAGAGGCGGCCCGGGTCCGCCCGCCGCTCCTCGTTCGTGAACACGGTGATCAGGCGCCCGTCGCCCGGGTCGAAGTAGAGGTGGCTCTCGAACTCGTTGTCGAGGTTCGGCTGCTCGAACACGAACGGCATGCCGAGCAGCCCCTCCCAGAAGTCGATCGACGTCTGCCGGTCGGCGCCGACGATCGTGATGTGGTGCACGCCCTGGCTCTGGATCTTCCGCATCCCGCTCCTCACCGCTCGACGAGCTTCGACTTGTACTCGCTGCGCTGCAGAGCTCCCCACGGCACGAGCTCGACCCGCGTGGAGACCACGAGCACGCCTCGTAGTCTCTCGCGAATCGCGTCGGCGAGCGAGTCGTCGGCAGCGCGGCCGCGCGCGAGCTCGACGCGCACCGGAAGCGGCGGCTCCTGCTTGACCCCCGGCGCTCGCGGCCGGACGACGATGTGGCCGCTCACCTCCGGCACGAACCCGCTGACGACCTCGCGGACGGCGGAGGGAAAGACGTTGACTCCGCGGACGATCAGCATGTCGTCCGTGCGGCCGACGCACCTGATGCGAGGCCCGGTACGACCGCACGCGCAGGGGCTCGTCTTGACCTCGACGTGATCGTGTGTGCGGAACCTCAGGAGCGGGGCTGCGCGATGGCGCAGGTGGCTGAGCACGAGCTCCCCGGAGGCGCCGTCCGCGAGCGCCCGCGCGCCGCCCGTGTCCGGGTCGATCAACTCGGCGTGGACGAAGCCGCGCGCACCGAGGTGCATCCCGTCCTGTTCCTCGCACTCGCCCCACAGCGAAGGCCCGATGTCGCCGATCCCCATGGCCTCGGTGACGCGGGCGCCGAAACCGCCCTCGAGCATCGCGCGGAAGGCGGGCTCCCCACCGCCCGGCTCGCCGGCGACGAGGACGCGCTCGACGCTCGACCCCGCCAGGTCGAGGCCCCGGTCGGCAGCCGCCTCGATCAGGTAGGCGGCGTAGGAGGGCGTCAGGACCGCGGCCTGCGGGCCGAGGAGCTCGATCGCGGTCAGCAGCCGCTCGGTGTTGCCGGTGCCGAGGGGAACGTGACAGGCACCGATGCGGTCGAAGGCAGCCAGGGCGGCGCCGGCCACGAACGGGCCCGCGTCATATGTCGAGACGAGCCGCTCGCCGGCCGTGAGGCCCGAGGCGGCGTAGCTCCGCGCCGACCCTGTCACCCAGTTCTCGAGGTCGTCCGCGGTCAACGGGATGTAGCTCGGCGTGCCGGTCGTGCCGCTCGTCGAGTGGATCCTGACGATCTCCTCGGGCGCCGCGCAGAGATGCGCTCCGAACGGATTCTCGGGCGTGACCGTCTCCCGCAGCTCCCGCTTCTCGGTCAGCGGCAGGCCGGCGAGGTCGGCGAGCCCGCCGGCGTCCGCGGCCGTGGCGCAGCCCGCGGCGACGAGCTTGGCCCGGTAGAACGGCGAGCGCGCGAAGACGTATGCGAGCTGTGCGCGGTGCGAGGCGTCGTCGACCGCGAGCTGTTCCTCCCACGCCAGCGTCTCGATCTCGGGGGCGAGCATCAGTTCCCGGCGTCGCGCGGCTCGTAGGCGACCGCCTCCTCCGCCCGGGCCGCGAGGTGGAAGCCGAGCGGGTACTCGCGCTCCTCGGCGAGGTGCGCCAGGAGACTCGCGGTGCGGGCCAGCACGGGTACGGCCTTCACGGTGTCGCGGGCGAAGCCGAGGTCGAGGAGCACGGACGCGATCGGCAGCGAGACGTTCATCACGAGGGGCTTGCCCCAGGTGTCGGCGACGGCATCACGGAGGCTGAGCGCGAGGAGGGTGTGCGGCCCGCCGACGCCGCGGCGCTCAGCGAGCTCGAGGATCCGCTCGGCCCGCGGGTCGACCGGCCGGTGGAGCGGATGGCCGAACCCCGGAAACCGTTCTCCGGCGTCGTGCGCCGTTCGGGCGAGCGAGCTCGCGACGCTGTCCGGATCGCGTCCCTTCGCAACCTCCGCCTGGCCCTCCTCGAGCACCGCCGCGCACGCCTCGGCCGTGCCGAGCACGACCGGCCCGGCGCCGAGGATCCCCGCCGCCACCGCGCCCTGGAGCGAGCCGGGATCGGCCGCGAGCGTGATCCTGGCGGTCACGTTGGTCGGCATCAGCCCGTGCTCGGCGATCGCGACCAGGAGGAGGTCGAGGAAGTACCGCTGCTCCTCGGTGGGCTCGTGGCCGGTGAGCAGCAGGTGGAAGTACTCGGTGAACGTCAGCCGGCCCATCAGGTCGCCGCACAGGTCGCGGCCCCGCACCTCGACCCTGTCCGGGTACGCCTGTGCGATGTGGCTGACGGCCTCGCCATGCGTGTGGTCGGGCATCGAACCGAGTGTCACACGTGCGGACCGCGCCCCGCCAGCTGCTCGGCACCGCCATCACCGCCGGAGCGGGCGGCGAGCGGTGTGGGCCGGCACGCCCATCGCGAGCGCGATCACCAGGTCGTCGACTCGCTCGTGCACGAGCCGGCGGTACTCCGCCGCGTAGCGCCTCGTTTCGCTCCCCCGCCGAGCGGCGGCTACGGCGGCCTCTACGGCTGAGCCACAGGTGTCTCGCTCGGGGCCCGGGCGACGAACTGCAGTCCGTCCGGGCCCTCGAGCGAGAACGTGTCGCCGCCGCCCGCGACGACGTCGAGCACGAACGACGGCTCGTTCCACCGGGCGTCCAGCTCGCGGTCCACGTAGAACGGGCAGCCTGCTGCCTCGCCGACCAGCAGGTCGGCGGGGCCGAGCAGGATCTCCCCCGCGGCGAGGCAGACGGGGGAGCTGCCGTCACAGCAGCCCCCCGATTGCAGGAACACGAGCGGGCCGTGGCGGGCCTTCAAGCGCTCGATCACGGCACGCGCCGCGTCGGTCGCCTGCACCCGCCCGGTCCCGCCCGCATCCATCGTCAGAACAGCCCGAGCGGCTTCGGGTCGTAGCTGA
>NZ_DATMBZ010000103.1:0-15619 GCF_035558935.1 Gaiella sp.
GTGTCGGCGCGACACGAATCGGGTACTGATCCACCATGGCAAACGACTCGATCGTCATCGTCGGAGGGGGCCTCGCGGGCGGTCGGCTCGCCGCCGAGTACCGGGAGAGCGGTGGGGAGGCGGACGTCACGATCCTGTCCGCCGAGCCCGACCCGCCGTATCACCGACCACCGCTCACGAAGGGGTTCCTCCGCAAGGAACAGGACCGCGACTCCACGCTGCTGCAGCCTCCGCCCGAGTGGGAGGAGGCCGTCGTCGACGTCCGGCTGGAGACGCCCGTCGAGGCGATTCACCCGGACGAGCACGAGGTCGAGCTGGCCGGCGGAGAGCGGGTGAGTTACGGGAAGCTCGTCGTGGCGACGGGCGCCCGGCCTCGTGCGCTCCAGATCCCGGGCGCCGACCTCGTCGGCGTCCACACGTACCGGTCGCTCGCCGACGCGGAGGCCGTCTCCGCCGCGGCGGAGGAGGCCCACTCCGCGATCGTGATCGGAGGCAGCTTCATCGGCTCGGAGACCGCCGCGTCGCTCCGGTCCCGAGGGCTCGCCGTCACGCAGGTCGAGATGGGCCCGACGCTGATGCCGCAGCTGCGCTGTCCCGCCCTCTCCGCGGAGCTCGTCGAGCTCTATCGCGAGGAGGGCGTCGACGTGCTGCTCGAGACCCAGATCGAAGAGCTCACCGGCAACGGCAGGCTGCTCACGGGCGCGCGAACGAACGACGGACGGACGGTCGAGGGCTACCTCGCGATCGTCGGGGTCGGTGTCGTCCCGAACGTCGAGCTCGCCGAGGCCGCCGGGGCGGAGGTGGACGACGGCATCGTCGTCGACGAGCGCTTCCGAACCTCGCTCCCGGACGTCTACGCGATCGGCGACGTCGCGCGCTATCCCGACCCGACGACAGGACGGCGGCGCCGGATCGAGCACTGGTCGAACGCGGACGCGCAGGGTGCCCATCTCGGGCGGCAGCTGGCGGGCTCGAAAGTCGCGTACGACGTGCTGCCGGTCTTCTTCACGCAGCTCTTCGGCCGCAAGCTCCAGGTGCTCGGCGACGTCGAGCCATCCGTCGAGTGCTTCCTGCGCGGCTCGCTCGCCGAGGGCCGGCTGATCGGCTTCCACCTCACCGAGGACGGCAAGCTCGTCGGCGCCGTGATCCACGGTCAGGCGGCGGACGTCGCGACCGAGCTCGAGGAGCTGATCAGGGAACAGCCCGTGGTCGACGATCCGACCCGCCTCCTCGACGGGAACCTCCGCCCGGCCGAGGCCGTTGTCGCGTAGCGAAACCCTCCCGCGGCGTAGTGTTGGCCGGGTGAGCGCCGCGACCGACCCCGTCCGCCTCACGATCGACACCATCCGCGTGCTCGCGATGGACGCGGTGCAGAAGGCGAACGCCGGCCACCCGGGCACGGCGATGGCGCTCGCCCCCGTCGCGTACCTGCTCTACGCCGAGGAGATGCGACACGATCCGGCCGAGCCGAAATGGCCCGGGCGCGACCGGTTCGTCCTCTCGGCCGGGCACGCGTGCATCCTCCAGTACGTCGCCCTCCACCTCTCGGGCTACGACCTGACGCTCGACGACCTGAAGCAGTTCCGCCAGTGGGGGTCGCGGACGCCCGGCCATCCCGAGCTCCACCACACGCCGGGCATCGAGACGACGACGGGGCCGCTCGGGCAGGGCTTCGGGAACGGCGTCGGGCTCGCGATCGCGCAGGCGTTCCTCGCGGAGCGCTGGAACCGGCCGCGACACGCCATCGTCGACTCGTGGGTCTACGCCATCTGCTCGGACGGCGACCTGATGGAGGGCGTCTCGCAGGAGGCCGCGTCGATCGCGGGCAACCTCGGCCTCGGCCGCCTGATCTACGTCTACGACGACAACCACATCACGATCGACGGGTCGACGTCGATCAGCTTCGCCCGTGAGGACAAGGGTGAGCGGTTCGAGGCGCAGGGCTGGCACGTCCAGCACGTCGACGACCCGAACGACCTCGACGCGCTCCGCGGCGCGTTCGTCTCGGCGCGAGAGGAGAACGAGCGGCCCTCGCTGATCGTCCTTCGCTCGCACATCGCCTACCCCGCGCCCAACGCGATCGACACGGCGAAGGCACACGGCTCCCCGCTCGGCGAGGACGAGGTGCGGCTGACGAAGGAGGTGCTCGGCTTCGATCCCGACGAGACCTTCGTCGTCCCCGACGCCGTCCGAGAGCACATGGCCGGCGTTCGGGAGCGTGGCGCAGCCGCTCGCAGCGCCTGGGAGGAGCGCCTCGCCGCGTGGACGGAGGCGCACCCGGACGCGGCTGCGGAGCGGGACCTCGACCTCGAGCGCCGCCCGCGCGCCGGCTGGCACGACGCGCTCCCGACCTTCGAGGTCGGCGAGCAGCTCGCGACGCGCCAGGCGGGCAAGACCGTGATGCAGGCGCTCAAGCGCTTCACGCCGACGCTCATCGGCGGCGCGGCCGACCTCGCCGAGTCGACGTACACCGAGTTCGAGGGCGGCGGCGTCTTCGCGCGGACGCACGCCGGGCGCAACATCGCGTTCGGGATCCGAGAGCACGGGATGGGCTCGATCGTGAACGGGATCGTCCTCGAGCCGGGAATGCTGAAGCCGTACGGCTCGACGTTCCTCGTCTTCTCCGACTACATGCGGCCCGCGGTGCGCCTCTCGGCGCTCTCCGGGCTCGACGTCCTCTGGGTCTGGACGCACGATTCGATCGGGCTCGGCGAGGACGGCCCGACCCATCAGCCGGTCGAGCACCTGATGTCGTTGCGCGCGATCCCGAACCTGTGGGTCGTCCGGCCGGGCGACCCGAACGAGACGGTCGGCGCCTGGCGGCTCGCACTCGAACGGGACGGCGGCCCCGTGGCGTTCGCGCTCAGTCGTCAGAAGCTCCCGGTGCTCGGCGGGGACGGCATCGCCGACACGCGCGAGGGGCCGCTCCGGGGCGGCTACGTCCTCTGGCAGCGCGACCCGGGGGCCGAGCCAGACGCGATCGTCATCGCAACGGGGTCGGAGCTGCCGATCGCGCTCGACGGCGCTCGCTCGCTGGAGGCGAACGTCCGCGTGGTGTCGCTGCCCTGCTGGGAGGTGTTCGACGCCCAGCCGCAGGGCTACCGCGACGAGGTGCTGCCGCCGACCGTCACGGCGCGCGTCTCGGTCGAGGCCGGGATCACGTTCGGCTGGGAGCGCTGGGTCGGCCCGCGCGGTGCGAGCATCGGGGTCGACCGCTTCGGCGCCTCCGCGCCGGCCGAGCGGATCTACGAGGAGCTCGGCGTCACCGCCGGGGCCGTCGCGGCCGCGGTCGAGCGCCTCCTCGCATGAAGGTCGCCCTCGGCTTCGACCACCGGGGGGTGCGGCTCCGTGACGCGGTGTTCGAGGCCGTCGCGTCGCTCGGCCACGAGGCCATCGACCTCGGCGTCGACACGGACGCGGTGCGCGTCGATTACCCCGACATCTCGAAGGACGTGGGCATGGCGATCCGCTCCGCGCGCGCGGAGCGCGGCGTGATCGTCTGCGGCTCCGGCGTGGGCGCGTCGGTCGCCGCCTGCAAGATCCCCGGCATCCGCGCGGCGATCTGCCACGATTCGTACTCCGCCCACCAGGGCGTCGAGCACGACAACATGAACGTCCTCTGCCTCGGCTCCGAGGTCGTGGGGCCGTCGCTCGCGGGCGAGCTCGTGCGGAGCTTCCTCACCGCGGCGTTCGCGGGCGAAGGACGGTATCTGGCACGGTTGGAGAAGGTCGAGGAGCTGGAACGGCTCCGCGACGGCTGAAAGCGAGGCACGACATGGCCACATCGAGGCTGCACGAGCTGAGCGAGCACGGCGTGAGCGTCTGGATCGACTCGCTCTCGCGTGAGATGCTCGAGACGGGCGAGCTCGCCCGGCTGATGGAGGAGGACGCCGTCGTCGGCGTCACCTCGAACCCGACGATCTTCCAGAAGGCGCTCGCCGAGGGCGACTGGTACGACGAGCAGCTCGAGACCGCGGCAAAAGAGATCGACGACCCCATCGAGCTCTTCCTCGCGCTCGCGCAGGAGGACATCCGCGACGCCTGCGACCTGCTGGCGCCCGTCTGGGAGCGCACGGGTGGAGTCGACGGCTACGTCTCCCTGGAGGTCGACCCGCGGCTCGCCTACGACCGCGAGGCGTCGTACGACCAGGCGATGCGCTTCCACGAGGACGTCGACCGGAAGAACCTCTACGTCAAGATCCCGGGCACGCAGCCGGGGCTCGGAGCGATCGAGGACTGCATCGCGAAGGGGAAGTCCATCAACGTGACGCTGATCTTCTCGCTCGAGCGCTACGCCGCCGTGGTGGAGGCGTACCTGCGCGGCCTCGAGCGGCTCGTCGCCGCCGGCGGCGACGCCGCCTCGGTGATCTCGGTCGCGAGCTTCTTCGTCTCGCGGGTCGACACGGAGGCCGACCGGCGGCTCGAGGAGATCGGTCGCCCCGACCTCCAGGGCAAGCTCGCGATCGCGAACGCGAAGCTCGCATACGAGCACTGGCGGCAGGCGTTCTCGGGCGACCGCTGGGCGTTCCTGGAAGGCAAGGGCGCACGGAACCAGCGTTGTCTGTGGGCGTCGACGTCGACGAAGAACCCGGCGTACCGCGACGTCCTCTACGTCGAGGAGCTGATCGGACCGGAGGTCGTGAACACGATGCCGCTCGAGACCGTTCTGGCCTTCCAGGACCACGGCGAGGTGCGTGACACGCTCGAGGAGGGTCTCGACGAGGCGCACGCGCTGTTCGAGGAGCTGGCCGCGGCCGGCGTCGACTACGACGACGTCGTGGCGACGCTCGAGGACGAGGGCGTCCAGAAGTTCTCCCACTCGTTCGACGAGCTGCGGCAGGGCATCACCGACAAGCTCGCGGTCGTCGCGGCGCGCTAGGCACGGGTGGCGGCGAACCCGCTCGCGCAGGGTCTGGGGGTCCGGCGGCAGCCGGATCCCTGCGCGCTCGTCGTCTTCGGTGCTTCGGGCGACCTGACGAAGCGCAAGCTCTTCCCCGCGCTCTACTCGCTCGCGTACCGGGATCTCCTGCCCGAGCGCTTCGCCGTCGTCGGCGTCGCCCGCACCGAGGAGACGACGCGACATTTCGTCACAGCGATGCGCCGGGCCGTGAAGCAGTTCGCCCGTGACCCGTTCCGCACCGACGTCTTCGACCGGCTCGCGGCGGGTGTTCGCTACGTCCCGACGGACTTCGCCGACGACGCGGGTGAGGACCGCGTCGGCGAGACGCTCGACGAGGTCGACAGCAGCCGCGGGACCGCGGGGAACCGCATCCACTACCTCGCCGTCCCGCCCGTCGCCTTTCCCGTCGTCGTGCGCGAGATCGGCGAGCGCCGCGAGCGCGAGGGCTGGTCGAGGGTGATCATCGAGAAGCCGTTCGGCCACGATCTCGCCTCGGCCCGCGAGCTGAGCGCGATGGTGAAGCGCTGGTTTCGGGAGGACGAGGTCTTCCGGATCGACCACTACCTCGGCAAGGAGACCGTCCAGAACCTGATGGCGCTGCGGTTCGCGAACGGAATCTTCGAGCCGATCTGGAACCGCCAGCTGGTCGATCATGTGCAGATCACCGTCGCGGAGTCGATCGGCATCGAGGGCCGCGCCGGCTACTACGAGCGCGCGGGCGTGATCCGCGACATCTTCCAGAACCACCTGCTCCAGCTCGTCGCGCTCACGGCGATGGAGCCGCCGATCGACTTCTCCGCCGACGCCGTTCGCAACGAGAAGGTGAAGGTGCTGCGCGCGATGCACACCCCGGGCCCGAAATCGGTCGTCCGCGGCCAGTACGGGCGCGGCTGGGTCGAGGGCGAGCAGGTCGTCGGCTACCGCGAAGAGCCGGGGGTGGATCCCCGCTCCATGACGGACACGTACATCGCGGCGAAGCTGTACGTGGACAACTGGCGCTGGGCGGACACGCCCTTCTACGTACGCGCAGGGAAGCGGCTCGCCCGCCGCGAGACGACGATCGCGATCCAGTTCAAGCGCGCGCCCCATCCGCCGTTCGAGGAGATCGCGGGCGACGGGATGCGGCCGAACGTGCTGCTGATCCACGTCCAGCCGGACGAAGGCGTCTCGCTCGCGATCGGCGCGAAGGTTCCCGGCGCCGGCATGTCGATCCGGACGGTGCACATGGACTTCCTCTACGGCGGCGCCTTCCGCGAGGGCGTGCCCGAGGCCTACGAGCGCCTGATCCTCGACGCCATGCTCGGTGACGCCACGCTCTTCACGCGCGAGGACGAGGTGGAGGAGCAGTGGAAGCTCGTGGACGCGATCGTCGGCGCATGGAGCCGGGACGTTCCGGTGTTCCCCGACTACGCCGCCGGGAGCTGGGGCCCCTCGAAGGCCGACGAGCTCCTGCATCGCGACGGCCGCTCCTGGCGGAGGCACTGAGGGTCGGCCGTGGGCGTCGTCGCGGAGGTCGAGCGGAAGCTGGCACGGGCGCGCTGTCGGCAGGAGACGGACGGCGAGCCCGAGCTCCGCACGAGCACGATGACGCATGTCGTCTGGGTTCCCCCGCCCTGGCTCCCGCGGGCGAAGCGGGTGCTGGCGGGCCTCGCCGAGCGTCACCCCGCGCGCACGATCTTGCTCGTCCCCGTGGCGGGGCGACGGTCGGGCGTCGAGGCGCACGCGACCGTGGAGGACTTCCCGATCCGGGACGGCCGCGAGGTCCTCTCGGAGGTGATCGAGCTCCGGCTCTTCGGCGATGCCGCGCGCCATCCGGCCTCCATCGTGCTTCCGCTCCTGATCTCCGACCTGCCCGCGTTCTGCCGCTGGCGCGGTCGTCCCGACTGGAACGGCCAGGCGCTCGCCGACCTCGTCGACGTCTGCGACAGGCTCGTCGTCGACTCGTCCGAGTGGACCGGGTTGCCGTCCGCGTACGGCAACCTCGCACGGCTGTTCGAGCGGATCGGGGTCTCGGACCTCGCCTGGAGACGGGGGTTGCCATGGCGCGTCGCGCTCGCGCAGCGCTGGCCGGGGATCCGTAAGGCGGAACGGCTCACCGTCCACGGCCCGCGCGCCGACGCCCTGCTTCTCGCCGCCTGGCTCCGGTCGCGGCTCCGCCGGGAGGTGGCCCTCACCCGCCGGAACGCCGACCTGCTGACGACGGTTCTCGTCGACGGCGAGCCGATCGAGCCGACCGCCCGCTCGGGCACGCCGACGGGAAGCGACCTGCTCTCGGCCGAGCTCGACACGCTCTCGCGCGACACGCTGTTCGAGGCGGCCGTGCACACCGCCGCGCGGTAGTGCCCCTACACTCGTCCCGTCACGGCCGCGAGCAGCGTGTCGTGGAGCAGCCCGTTCGAGGAGATCGCGCTGCCGCCGTCGATCCGGTGCTCCCCTGCGAAGTCCGTGAACCTGCCGCCCGCCTCCTCGACGATCACCTGGACGGCCGCGAGGTCCCACACCGAGACGCCGATCGCGTCGATCGCCCCGTCGATGGCGCCCTCGGCGACGAGCATGTGGCTCCAGAAGTCGCCGTAGGCCCGGGCGTGCCACGCACGGGCCGCAAGACCGGGGAGCGGCTGCTCGAGCGCGAAGCTCAGCACGGCCTCCTCGGGCCTGCGGACGGCCGAGACGTGCACCTGGTCGCCGCCCGCGTGCGCCCCGCCGCCGCGCTCCGCCCACCAGCGACGGTGCAGCGCCGGCGCGGAGACGACGCCGAGCACGACCCGGCCCTCCTCCTCGAGCGCGATCAGCGTCGCCCACACCGGGATCCCGCGCGAGTAGTTCCGCGTCCCGTCGATCGGGTCGAGAATCCAGCGGCGGCGTCCCTTCCCCGAGGCGCCCTGCTCCTCGCCGAGGATTGCGTCGCGACGCCGCTCGGTGCCGAGCATCGCGCGCAGCTCGTGCTCGACCTCCGTGTCCGCCTCCGTCACCGGCGTCCGGTCCGGCTTGGTCTCGACGACGAGGTCGCGCGACCGGAAGCGCGCGAGCGAGATCGCGTCCGCGGCGTCCGCGAGCCGCAGCGCGAGCTCGAGGTCGGGGCTCACGACCTAGTCGACCTGGAGGTAGATCACTGCGATGACGCAGGCGCCGACGAAGAGGGCCACGAAGATCGCGAAGAGCGCGAGGCCGAGGCGGTTGTTCTTCCGGGCGAGCTCGGGCGTGAGCATCTACACCACCAGCGGGTCGATCGCCGCAGCGACGAAGAGCAGGGCGAGGTAGGCGAGGGAGTAGTGGAACAGCAGCACGGCGTTCCGCTTCGAGGCGTCGGCGCGGAGGCGGTGCGCGAGGAAGAGGAAGTACGCCCCGAGCAGCGCGGCGGCCACGGTGTAGAGCGGGCCGAGCCAGACGCCGACGACGATCGTGAAGCCGACGAGGACGAGCGAGTAGAGGAGGATCTGGCGCGTCGTCTCGCGCTCGCCGCGCGTTCCCGGCAGCATCGGCACGTTCGCGGCCGCGTAGTGCTCCTTGATCATCAGCGCGAGCGCCCAGAAGTGCGGCGGCGTCCAGAGGAAGACGATCAGGAACAGCCACAGCGCGGGCAGCGCGAGGCTGCCGGTCGCGGCCGCGTAGCCGACGAGCGGCGGCACCGCGCCCGCAGCGCCGCCGATGACGATGTTCTGGTCGGTCGAGCGCTTGAGGTAGCCGGTGTAGACGACGACGTAGAAGAGGTTGCCGACGAGCGCGAGCACCGCGGTGAGCACGTTCGCGGTCGACGCCAGCAGCGCGAACGAGAGCGCCGAGAGGACGAGCCCGAACTCGAGCGCCCGAGGCGCCGGGACCCGGCCCGAGGCGACGGGCCGTGCCGCGGTGCGCGAGCCCATCAGCTTGTCGATGTCGCGGTCGATCACGTGGTTGAGGGCGCTCGCGCCGCCGCAGGCGAGCGCGAGGCCGAGGAGCATCGCCACGAGGTCGCGGCCTCCCGGCCACCCGCCCGCGCCGACGAACATTCCGCCGGCCCCGGTCACGAGGAGCAGCGACATGATCCGAGGCTTCGTCAGCGTCACGTAGTCGCGCCAGGGGCCGAAGGGCAGCGCCTCCCCGCGGAACGAGACGACGAGCGTCACGAGCGAGGCCGCGAGCGCACCGCCTGCGGCCGCGACGTGGATCGCGACGGCCCATGTCGTGTCCAGCCACGCGACCAGACCGCCTGTCGCGATCGCCGCCAGCATCGAGGCCACGGCGGTCGCCGCCGGCACGACGAGGCGGCGGTAGGAGACGACGGACGCGACGAGCACCGCGACGAGCAGCGGCAGCGCCACGAGCGCCGCTCCCCAGTGGCCGCGACCCAGTTCGAGCGCGGCGCTGACGACGACGAGCCCGGAGGCCGCGGCGGCAGCGGCCGTCGTCAGCCGGAGCAGCGGGCCGGGTGCGCGGTCGGTCCTCACGTCGACTCGGCCTCACGCAGCCTGCGCCGCAGGTCGTAGAGCGGGCGGGCGCTCGTCACGTAGGGAACCTCGTCGAAGTTGTGGGGCGGCGGCGGCGAGGTCGTGTACCACTCGAGCGTGTCGGCCTGCCATGGGTCGTTGCCGACCCGCCGGCCGTTGACGCTCTTCACGATCGAGAGCAGGAAGAGAAGGAAGCCCGCGGCCATGACGTAGGCGCCGATCGTCGACATCAGGTTGTATGCGTGCCAGAGCCCGTCGTCGCGGTAGGTGTAGACCCGGCGGGGCATTCCGAGCAGGCCGAGCAGATGCTGGGGGAAGAAGGTGACGTTGAAGCCGACGAAGATGAACAGGAACACCCACTTGCCCAGGCGCTCGGAGAGCATCCGCCCGAATATCTTCGGCCACCAGTAGTAGAGGCCGCCGAGGAGGCCGAGCATCGAGCCGCCGAAGAGCACGTAGTGGAAGTGCGCCACGACGAAGTAGGTGTCGGTCACCTGCCAGTCGACCGGGAACGCGGCCAGGTAGATGCCGGAGAGCCCGCCCATCGTGAAGACGCTCAAGAAGCCGAGACAGAAGAGCATCGGCGTGTCGAGCGAGATGTTCCCGCGCCAGAGCGTCGCGAGCCAGTTGAAGATCTTCATGCCCGTCGGCACCGCGATCACCATCGACGCGAGCATGAACCAGATGTTCAGATAGGTCGGCATCCCCACCGCGAACATGTGGTGCGCCCACACGAGCATCGAGAAGAAGCCGATCGCCACCGTCGAGAACGCGACCGCCTTGTAGCCGAAGATCGGCTTGCGCGCGAACACGGGGATCACCTCGGAGATGATCCCGAAGACCGGCAGCACCATGATGTAGACCTCGGGGTGCCCGAAGAACCAGAACACGTGCTGGAAGAGGATGGGGGCGCCCCCGCCGTCGGCGCCCTCCGGCCGGAAGAACTGGAACGTCTCAGGGAACTGCCGCTCGAGGAGCAGCATGGTGAGTCCGGCCGAGAGCACCGGCAGCACGAGCAGGAGCAGCCAGGCGTAGATCTCGATCGACCAGACGAAGAGCGGGATGCGCATCCACGACATGCCGCGAGTGCGCATGTTGTGGATCGTCACGATGAAGTTGATCGCGCCCGCCAGAGACGAGAGGGTCATGATGTGGATCGAGAGGATCCAGAGGTCCTGTCCGTTGCCCTGTGCGGCGAGCGAGAGCGGCGGGTAGGCGGTCCAGCCGGTGTTGGCGGCACCCCCTGCGGCCAGGAACGAGAAGCAGAAGACGAGCCCGGCGAAGGCATACAGCCAGTACGACAGCGCGTTCAGCCGGGGGAACGCCATGTCCGGCGCCCCGATCATCAGCGGGACGAGGAAGTTGCCGAGACCCGCGAGCACGGGAACCATCACGAAGAAGACCATCCCGGTGCCGTGCATCGTGACGACCTCGTTGTACGAGTCGCCTGTCACGACGTGGCCGTCGGGCTGCGCGAGCTGCGTCCGGATCAGGAGCGCGAGGAAGCCGGAGATCGCGAGGAAGAACCCCGCCGTCCCGATGTAGAGGATCCCGATCCGCTTGTGGTCGACGGTGACGAGCCAGCTCGCGACCTTGCCGCGCTGCCACGCCGGCCCGACGGGATGCTCAACCCTGGTTGCCAATTTTCTCCTTCACGTAGCTCGTGACGGCCGCGATCTCCTCGTCCGTCCAGTCCCTCCCGACGGACGGCATCAGGATCCCACCGTTGTGGAGCAGCGTCGCGACGGCGTCCGCGTTCTGCACGAGCGCGCTCCCGGTGAGCCGCGGGCCGTAGCCGCCCTCACCCTCGGCGCCGTGGCACTTCGCGCAGCTTCCTTCCCACAGCTCCTGTCCGAGCGGTGAGGTGCCCGCCTCCTGCTGCGACCTTCGCTCCTCGAGCCAGGCGTCGAACTCGGCGGCGGGCATCACCTCGACGTCCGCGAGCATCTTGGCGTGATAGAGCCCGCAGAGCTCGGCGCACTGGCCCTGGAAGACACCCGTGCGCTTCGCCGAGAACCAGGTCTTGTTGAGCTTGCCCGGGATCGCGTCGATCTTGCCGCCGAGCGACGGGATCCACCACGAGTGGATCACGTCCCAGTCGGGCGCGGTCACGTGGAGCTCGACCGTGCGTCCCAGCGGCGCGCGCAGCCGGTCGATCGAGATGGCGCCGTTGGGGTAGCGGAACTCCCACGTGAACTGCGTGCCCGTCACGTCGACGACCATGTTCCGGTTGCCGGCGCTCGCGGCCGGGACGTCCTGGATGGTGGGCAGCTTCACGAAGACGAACGTGGCGATGACCGCGAGGATCAGCACCGGCCCGACCGTCCAGGCGAGCTCGAGCTTGCTGGCGCCGTGGATCTGCGCGCCGTCCTGGTTGCGCGGGCGCGTGCGGCGGCGGTAGCGGACCACGAACGCGATCAGCAGGCCCTCGACGAGCAGGAAGATCGCGAAGGCGAAGATCGAGATGAAGAGGTAGCTCTGGTGGATGCCCTCGGCGTTCGGCGACTCGGGCGGCACCGGTGCGAAGCCGCCGTTGCCCGCGAACGCGCTCGCGGCGGGCAGCAACAGGGCGCCCAGGAGCACGCCGACGATGACCAGGGGCTTCGGCCTCACGCTTCCGGGCATTCTATGAAGGTGAGCAAGGAGCCGCGCAGGGAGACCTTCGTCCGCCTGCCGGGCGACGTGCAACGCCCCTTCCAGGTGTTCCTGAACGGGGTCGAGCAGCAAGAGGGCGTCGACTTCGTCGTCCGCGACGGCAACCTCGTGTTCGAGCGCGAGCTCGCCCAGGAGAGGCTCGGGGTCGGCCGGTGGACGTCGATGGTGTTCGGGATCGCGGGCTCGTACGGGAAGGACGACGCTGTCGACGTGGTGTACGAGCGGGACGGCCGGCCCGCGGTCGCCGCGAAGCTCCGCTTCGAGCAGCTCGACTGACCCGCTCCGCAACGCGAGCGCAACATCCCCGGAACGCTGCGCTAACGCCCCTTGAGGGTCTCCACACATCTCGCGCGTTATGTCGGGTGAGATGGCAATTCAAACCCCGATAGCCCCGTCGGTCGCCGAGCGTGAGCGGGACGGAGTGACGTCGTGGCGCGTCGAGCAGCTGCTCGCGGCCGGCTACGACGCGGAGGCCGCCCTCGTGCTTGCGCTCGACCGCGACGTCGACCTCCACCTCGCCGTTTCCTTGCTCCAGCGCGGCTGCCCGCCGGACACAGCGCTCCAGATTCTCTTCTAGGCGACACTCGGTGTCCGACTCAAAGTCGGACACCACACGTCCCAGCGCGCCCGCTCGCCTCGGCAGCGGCACGAAGTCGCCGCGCGTGCGCCGCGGTGAGCTGGCCGGGCTCGAGGCGCCAGGCCCAGTTCCCGTCGAGCTCTCCGGGCCGGTTCATCCGCGCCGCGCTGCCGAGGCCGAGCACGTCCTGCGCCGGGACGATCGCGAGCGCGCAGCGCGATGCGAGCGCAGTCTCGATCAGCGGCCAGACGTCCGGCTCACCGGTGTAGCCCGCAAGCGTGTCCGTGTCGTGGGTCGACGTGTAGACGACCTGGTTCTCCCGGTGGTTCTCGATCCGGTGGGGGTTGTCCGGCGGGCCGGAGAAGGCCCAGAGCAGGACGACCATTCCCGGGAAGCCGAGCTCGTCCCGTAGCGCATGGACGTCGGGCGTGATCACGCCGAGGTCCTCCGCGATCACGGGGAGCGATCCGAGCTCCGCCTCCGCGGCGCGGAACAGCGCCGCACCGGGCCCCGGTGACCACCAGCCGTCGCGGGCCGTCTCGGCGCCGGCGGCAACGGTCCAGTAGGCGGCGAAGCCGCGGAAGTGGTCGATCCGGAAGACGTCGACGAGCCCGAGGACGCGGCGCATCCGGTCGATCCACCACCGGTAGCCCGTCCGCGCCATCGCATCCCAGTCGTAGAGAGGGTTTCCCCAGAGCTGCCCGAGGTCGTTCAGGTCGTCGGGGGGAGCGCCGGCGACGACCTGGTCGAGCGGCAGGAAGAGATCGGGGTGCGCACCGTGGTCGCAGCTGTCCACGGCGACGTAGATCGGGACGTCGCCGATGACCCGCACGCCGCGCGCTGCGGCGTGGGCGCGCAAGGCGCCCCACTCGCGCTCGAAGCGCACCTGGGCCTCGATTGCGCCGTCGCCGGCGAAGGCCGCCCAGTCGCCGGCCCAGGACGGCTCGCGGGCCCTGAACGCGCGCGCCTCGCTCGGCTCCACGCGTGCGTCGGGGTCGGCGAGGAGACCCTCCCAGGTCGCGAACGCGGAGTCCGAGGCGTACGGCGAGTGGAACTCGTCCGGCGGGTTGAGTGGGAGCACCTGCCACCAACGGGCGCCGGCGTCTGCGAGCCAGTCGACGAACGCGAACGCGTCGGGCCCCAGCCGGCCGCCGGGCAACGACGTCGGGTGCAGCTGGACGCCGAGTGTCCGCTCCCGGAGCACGGCGGACTGTTTACCGTGTGCCGCGGGTGTCTGCCGAACGGATCATCGTCACGGACGTCCTGCCGCAGGTCGACTGCGGCCGCTGGCCGGCCAAGGCGTGCGTCGGCGATCGCGTCGACGTCTCCGCGACGATCGTCCGGGACGGGCACGAGACGCTCCGGGCCGTCGTCCGCTACCGGCGTCCGAAGGGGCGCTGGCGCGAGGCGCCGCTCGCCGCGCTCGGCAACGACCGCTTCGCCGGGGAGTTCGAGGTCGACGCCGTCGGGCGCTGGCGCTTCGAGATCGAGGCGTGGGTCGACCGGCACGCGGGGTGGCTCGAGGAGCACGACCGCAAGGTCGCCGCCGGCCAGGAGGACCTGAGCGGCGAGCTCGCCGAGGGAGAGGCGCTCTTCGGCCCCGGCCCGGTCGACGACTGGCGCGGGCTCGCGCCGGGCCTGGGCGGCCGGGAGCGTCACGGTGCCTCGCGCTCGGGGACGCTCGACGTCGACGTCGAGCGCGAGCGGGCAAGGACGGGCGCCTGGTACGAGCTCTTTCCGCGCTCCTGGGGCGGCCTGGAAGGCGTGACCGAGGTCGTGCCGCAGCTCGCGGCGCTCGGGTTCGACGTCGTCTACCTGCCACCGATCCATCCCATCGGGCGCACGAACCGAAAGGGCCGCAACAACGCCGAGGCGGCCGCGCCGGGCGACGTCGGCAGCCCGTGGGCGATCGGTTCTCCCGAGGGCGGCCACGACGCCATCGACCCGGGCCTCGGGAACGAGGGCGACCTCCGCGAGCTCGTCGTCGAGCTCCGGCGGCACCGGATGGAGCTCGCGCTGGACCTGGCGCTCCAGATGTCTCCCGACCACCCGTGGCTCCGCGAGCATCCCGAGTGGTTCCAGCACCGTCCCGACGGATCGCTCAAGTACGCGGAGAACCCGCCCAAGCGCTACCAGGACATCCACAACCTCGACTGGGAGACGCGCGACCGGAAGCGGCTCTGGAACGCGATCCGCGAGGTCGTCGAGCACTGGTGCGGGCTGGGTGTGACGGTGTTCCGGGTCGACAACCCGCACACGAAGCCCATCCCGTTCTGGGAGTGGCTCATCCGCCAGGTACGCAGCCGCTACCCCGAGACCGTGTTCCTCTCCGAGGCCTTCACGCGTCCGGCCCCGATGACCCTGCTCGCGAAGGCCGGTTTCTCGCAGTCCTACACCTACTTCACGTGGAAGAACACGAAGGCGGAGCTCGTCGAGCTCGTCGAGCAGCTGCGGTCGTGGTCTCTCTACCTGCGGCCGAACCTCTGGCCCAACACGCCGGACATCCTCCACGCGACCCTCCAGACCGGCGGCCGCCCGGCGTTCGAGCTGCGCCTCGTTCTCGCCGCGACTCTGTCGCCGAGCTACGGGATCTACTCCGGGTACGAGGCCTGCGAGAACGTCCCCGTTCGGGCCGGGACCGAGGAGTACCTCGACTCCGAGAAGTACGAGCTGCGCGAGCGGCGCCTCGACGGCGTGCTGCTGCCGCTCGTGAAGCGGCTGAACGACATCCGGCGCGCCCATCCCGCGCTCACCGGAGCGGGTCTCGAGCGTCTGACGTGGCTGGAGACGGAGACGGACCATCTCCTGGGGTACGCCCGCGCGCTCGACGAGGACGTCGTGCTCGTCGTCGTCAACCTCGACCCTTTCGCTGTGCACGACGGCGTCTGCGTCATCCCCGCCGAGCTCGGCCTCCCGGAGCGCGTCGACGTCGTCGACGGGCTGACGGGCGAGACATACGACTGGGGCGCGCGGAACTACGTCCGCCTCGGCCCGGGCAAGGCGCACGTGCTGGAGCTCGCTCGGTGAGCGGCAGGGACGCAGTTGCGGCGGCGAAGCAGA
>NZ_DATMBZ010000104.1:0-4904 GCF_035558935.1 Gaiella sp.
GCATACGGCGGCCATGCGCATCGCGTAGACGACCATCAGCTCGTACGTCGTCTCGCGGCCGAGCTCCCACGCCCCGGAGGACAGCAGCCTGTCGGCATTCTGCTCGGCGGCGACGATCAGCCCGCCAGCCACCGCCGAGGCGGCGAAGATCATGCCCACGAAGAGGAGTCCGCTGCCGAGGAAGGCGGTTGCGAAGAAGCGGTCCTCGGCCTCGCCGATCCGGTCGCGCACGACGCCGACGAACCAGAGGAACGCGATCCCGGCGAACGGCACCAGCCCGAGCCCGAGTAGGACGGCGTCGTGCCGTGATCCTTCCGAGAGCCACTGCTCGGCGTCGTCAGGATCCGCCGGGACTGCCGTGCGGACGAGAATGAGCGCCAGCGCGAAGAGGAGGGAGAACGCGATCCCCGCCAGCGCGGCCGCGCGCGGGGTCCTGATCGCCCGCGCGACGGCTCCCGACTCCGCCAATGTCTCCGGGGACATGATCCGCTCAGGGTGTCGTCGGGACGGCCACCAGCGCCTCGACGTCCCCCAACGGGATGAGCGCGTCGGCCCACCAGTCCGGTGGCTGCGGCTGGACGGGTGTGTAGTCGACGCGCTGTTCGCCTGCGATCGGCGGCAACTGGTCGATCACCTGCGCCTGGCGCGCGACGACGGCCTCTTTCGTCACGTTGAACACCGTCAGGTCCTGGGTCTGCACGACCGGCCCGTCGTACACGGCGCGGAGCTCGGAGAAGATCAGGGGGATGACCTGGGGGGAGAGGAACGTGTGGATGAGGCCGGCCATGCGCGGCCGCACGAGCCCGAACACCTTGCCGGCCGCCGCGGGCGAGGTGTGGGCGGCGTTGAGCGCGATCGTCGCCCGCTCGATCGAGAGGCCCGTCGCGGCGGCGAGCGCGGCGGCGGGTGGGAAGCACTCGTGGATGAGCAGGTCGACGCCTCCTTCGCAGGCGCGCACGAGCGGCCTGCCTGCGCGCGTGTCGCCCGAGTGGACGAACGTGAGGCCGGCGAAGTCGAAGCGGTAGCCGACGGCGCCGCTCGCGGCGTGGATGACCGGGACGAGGTCACGGTGACGCCGTTCGCCTCGTAGACGACCTGCGTCTCCCTGAAGTCGAACTCGGACACCTCGAGCTCCAGGCTGTCGGGGTTGATCGGGCCGCGGCTGCCCGCGGTGTCCCAGGCGAGCGCTTCCTGGATCGACTCCACGAAGTGCCGCGTGCCGAGGCGCGGCTCGGACCCGCTCGGGCCCCAGACCGCGACCGGCCGGTCTGCCCGCCCGACCTTCGAGTAGCTGCCCGAGAGCGTGATCAGGTCGGCCATGTGGTCGGCGTAAAGATGGGTGAAGAACACCTTGTCGAGCTTGTTGACGGGCCGACAGGGCCATAGCCCCTGCGCAGCCGACACGCGATCAGCTGTCTCCGCATCGTCCGATCCTGAGTCCCGGGCGCACGCCCGACACAAGCGCCCCGGGGCCGGTCACGCTGCTCGCCGACACCCGTGCTTACGGATTGTCGATCTTGTCGGCGGCGCTACCGCCGCGCCACCCGGCGTACTCGTGTCGCGGCATCTCGATGTCGTTCGTCGGCTCGTGAGCCATCTTCCCGCATGACGAGCAGACCGTGTAGCTCTCGCCCTCCTCCACACGGTGCGTCCAACTATGACGCCCCAACCAGCAAGACACCCTCTTCACATCGCCTGCTTCCGCCTGCCTGGAGACACGTCCAGCGCGATCTGCTCACTCGCGTCCGGGGCGTCGTTCTCGGTCCCGGCGGCGCTCCGCCTCGTAGTATTCGCCGGCGGGCGCGCGTGCGGACCACCGCGTGGTCGTCATCTCATCGCGCATCCGCGCAGCCTCCCGCTCCGCCGCTACGTCCTCGGCCGACGTCGGCGTGGGCCTCAGCCACGGAACGAGTCGTGCGAGCTTCTTCATGTGACCCTGATGACCTTCTCCCACCCGATCCGCGAATGGCGCGAGAATCGGCGCGTGGACGACCCGCCGCAGCTGCGTCTCGTCACCGACGCCGACCGGCCCGTGGTCGAGCGGCTCTGGCAGCTCTACTCGCACGACATGTCGGAGGTCCGCGGCACGCTCCCGAACGCCGAGGGCACCTTCAAGGCAGGGCGGCTGCCGACGTACCTCGACACGCCGGACGCGGCGGCGTACCTCATCCGGTACCGCGGCGCGCCCGCCGGCTTCGCGTTCGTCCGGGGCCTCACGGGTGAAGCGCGGTCGATCGGCGACTTCTTCGTCGTCCGGGCGGCTCGACGGCGCCGAATCGGCTACGACGTCGCGAGAGAGCTGCTCAGGCGCCACCCCGGCGCGTGGGAGATCGGGTTCCAGGCGGAGAACGGCGGCGCGCCCGAGTTCTGGCGTCGTGTCGCCACCGACGCGGTCGGGGACGGCTGGCGCGAGGAGCTCCGGCCTGTCCCCGGGAAGCCGCACATCCCGGACGACCACTTCATCGTCTTCACGACAAGCTCCTGACGACCGGAAAGGTATCGGGGACGACGGCTGAAAGCGCGTTCGTCGACACCTCTCGTCCTCGCCGCGCGAGGCGAAGCGGCGTCGATCCGGTGCTATCCTTTCGGCACCACATTTCACCGGCTTGGCGAAATGGGCGCGGTATGCGCCCATTTGTTTTGAAAGGACTCGATTCGATGGCAACCGGCACGTACGACAGGGAGCGCGAGCTGACGGCGGCGATCACGCCGGCCGTCGAGTCGACGCTGCCGCGCGTCGAGGTGCTGGCCGTCGAGATCCTTTCTCCGTCGCGGTTCTGCGTCTACGTCGACCATCCCGACGGGGTCGACTTCGCGCTCTGCGAGCGGGTCACGCGCCTGCTCGACGACTACCGGTCGGACTGGACGATCGACGTCTCGTCGCCGGGGCCGCAGCGCCCGGTTCGCCGGCCGCAGCACTTCCGCCGGGCGATCGGCGGCACGGTGAAGCTCAAGACGGCCGATGCGAAGCGCCTTCGCGGAACGCTCGTGGCGGCCGACGACCATGCCGTGACCGTCTCGGTCGACGGGACGGCGCACCAGATCCCGGTCGATCAGATCGTCCGGGGCAACGTGATCGACGAGGACGGTGTGCAATGAGCCAGGAGATCATCGAGGGAATCCGCACGATCGAGAAGGAGAAGGGCATCGAGTCCGGCACCCTCGTGGCAGCGCTCGAGGACGCCCTCCTCGCGGCGTACAAGAAGACGCCGGGCGCCGCGCGCCATGCGACGGTCGAGCTCGACGACGAGGGTGAGTTCCGAGTCTTCGCGCTCGACATCCCGAGCGACCTCGAGGCGCGCCTGCTCGACGAGGCACGCGAGCGCGCGATCGACGACCTCGAGCGCATCGAGGAGGAGACGGGCGAGAAGCAGCACACGCTGATCGTCGACGACGAGCTCGACCTCGACTGGGAGCAGGTTCCCGACAACCTGATCGACCGCACCGACGCGACGCCGGACGACTTCGGCCGCATCGCCGCGATGACCGCCAAGCAGGTGATCCAGCAGCGCATCCGCGAGGCGGAGCGGGCGATCATGTACGAGGAGTACGTCGACCGGCAGGGCGAGGTCGTGACCGGGATCGTCCAGCAGGCCGGCGACCGCAACAACGTCCTCGTCGACCTCGGGAAGGTCGAGGCGCTGCTGCCGCGCTCCGAGCAGGTCGACGGCGAGCGCTACGAGCAGGGCTCCCGCATCAAGGCCGTGATCATCGAGGTGCGCTCCGGGACGAAGGGGCCGCAGGTGATCCTCTCGCGCCGCGCGCCGCAGCTGATCGAGGCGCTGTTCGAGCTCGAGGTTCCCGAGATCGCCGACGGGCTCGTCGAGATCCGCGGCGTCGCCCGCGAGCCGGGCTACCGCTCGAAGATCGCAGTCGAGTCGCACGTCCAGGGCGTCGATCCGGTCGGCGCCTGCGTCGGTCCGCGCGGATCGCGCGTCCGCATGGTCGTGTCGGAGCTCCGCGGCGAGAAGATCGACATCATCCCGTGGAACACCGAGCCGGCGCGCTTCGTCGCGAAGGCGCTGTCGCCCGCACGGGTGCGCGAGGTCTACATCGACGACGAGAGCCGCGATGCGACCGTCGTCGTCCCCGACGACCAGCTCGCGCTCGCAATCGGCAAGGAGGGCTTGAATGCCCGGCTGGCCGCGCGCCTGACGGGCTGGAAGGTCGATATCAAGTCCGACACCGAGTTCGCGCAGGCGGAGGCCGACGCGGCGTTCGCGGGCGCGGACGACGGCGACGGTGACTTCTCCGGCCGCTGCGCCGCGCTCCTCTCGAACGGGAAGCGGTGCCCGAACGCTGCGCTGCCCGGGTCGAAGTACTGCGGCGTCCCCGCGCACCAGGCGCTCGCAACCGATCCCACCGCCGGCGCCACGATCGAGACCGCGACGGAGGTCGTCCCGGACGAGGCGACGGTGGCCGAGGAGGCCGTGGCCGAGGTCGAAGCGGCACTCGCCGACGGGGAGCTGACTACCGCCGAGGCCGCGGCCGCGGAAGGTGCCGTCGCGGATGCGACGGAAGTCGCCGTCGGGGCCGAGCTCGAGCCCGCCGGTGAGCCCGACGCAGCCGAGGGGGAGCGCGACGAAGCGTGAGCGCCGCACACCGCCCAGAGACGGACGTGACGGCGAGCCCAGGGCTCGCGCCCATCTACACTGGGGTGTCGGATGGCTGACGGACCCAACAGGCCAAATCGCCCGATCCGCCCGCGCGGCGGCGGCCAGGGAGGCCGACGCCGGCGTGTCGTGATCGAGGGGGGCGCCGCGCGCGGACGGGACGCACGCGCTGCGCGCGACCGCTCACAGCAGGCGCCGCCTCGTCAGCAGCAGGCGCCGGTCCAGCCGACAGGCCCTGTCACCGTCGAGTCGGGCGTCACCGTCAAGGACCTCTCCGGCGCCCTCGGCGTG
>NZ_DATMBZ010000105.1:0-11196 GCF_035558935.1 Gaiella sp.
CCTACATCCTCACGAGCGCCACGAAGAAGGTCGACGTCGCGGTGTTCGACTCGATCCAGAAGATCGTCGACGGCGACTTCGAAGGTGGGGGCGACACGCTGTACGACGTCGCGAACGACGGCATCGGCTACGGCAAGGTCAGCGCGAACGCGCCCGATCGCGACGCCCTGATCGCCAAGCTCGACGACGTCTCGAAGCAGATCGCCGACGGCGACCTCGAGATCGCGCGCCCGTAGGGCGCTGTCGCGGCAGCACGCCCGGCTCCCCCAACGGCTTCCTGCCGTGCGGGGGCCAGACTATGATCGCCCGCATGCCCGAGCGGCCGGTCGTCCTCGAGATGGAGCACATCACGAAGCGCTTCCCGGGCACCGTGGCGAACGACGACGTCAGCTTCGACCTGCGCGAGGGCGAGGTCCACGCGCTGCTCGGCGAGAACGGCGCGGGCAAGTCCACCCTGATGAACATCCTCTACGGGCTCTACCACCCCGATGAGGGTGAGATCCGGATCAAGGGCAAACGCGTCCAGCTCGGGTCGCCGCGGGCGGCGATCGACGCCGGGGTGGGCATGGTGCACCAGCACTTCATGTTGATCCCGGTGATGACGGTCGCCGAGAACATCGTGCTCGCCCAGGAGCCTGTCCGGGACGGCGTGCTGCTCGACCTCCGCGCCGCCGAGGAGCGCGTCAGGGAGCTTTCGGAGCGCTTCGGGCTCGAGGTCGACCCGCGCGCTCGGATCGACGAGATCACGGTCGGACAGCAGCAGCGGGTCGAGATCCTGAAGGCGCTCTACCGCAACGCCGACATCCTCGCGCTCGACGAGCCGACCGCCGTTCTCACCCCCCAGGAGGCGCGCGAGCTGTTCGAGATCGTCCGGGGGCTCACGGAGCAGGGGACGTCGATCATCTTCATCAGCCACAAGCTGAACGAGGTGGCGGAGATCGCCGACCGGATCACGGTCCTGCGGCGCGGGAAGCTCATCGAGACTCTCCCTGCCGCAGGCGCGACCGAGGCGAGCCTCGCACGCCTGATGGTCGGCCGCGAGGTCCTCCTCCGCGTCGACAAGACGGAGGCCACGCCCGGCGAGCCGCTTCTCTCGGTGCACGACCTCCACGTCTTCGACGACCGCGGCATCGAGAAGGTGCGCGGCGTCACGTTCGAGGTCCGCGCCGGGGAGATCATCGGCATCGCGGGGATCGACGGCAACGGCCAGACCGAGCTGATCGACGCGATGACGGGGCTCCGGCATGTCGACGCCGGGACGGTGGTCGTGGAGGGACGGGACGTCACCAGCCTCGGTGTCCAGGACCACTTCGACTCCGGCCTCGGCCACATCCCCGAGGACCGGCAACGACGCGGGCTCGTGCTCGAGTTCTCGATCGCGGAGAACCTCGCCATCCATGACTACCGCAGCGCACCGGACTCCCGGTTCGGCTGGCTCTCGCCCTCTCGCCTGATCGAGCGGGCACGGCGGCTGATCCGCGAGTTCGACGTCCGCGGGGGCGGGCCGAAGACGCCCGCAGGCGGCCTCTCGGGCGGCAACCAGCAGAAGGTGATCCTCGCCCGCGAGATCGACCGCGACCCGCGGGTGCTCATCGCCGCGCAGCCGACGAGGGGCCTCGACGTGGGTGCGATCGAGTTCGTCCACCGGCGGATCCTGGAAGAGCGCGACGAGGGCCGCGGGGTCCTGCTCGTCTCGCTCGAGCTCGAGGAAGTCCTCTCGCTCTCGGATCGGATCCTCGTCATGTACGAGGGCGAGATCGCCGGCGAGTTCCCGCCGACGGCGACCGAGGAGCAGTTGGGCGTCGCGATGACGGGCGGCGGGCGGACCGAGGAGCGCGCGGCGTGAGCACCGACGCGGGCGGCGCGGCGCCGCCGCCGGGGGTCGACCCGTCGGGTCTCGGCCCGGAGCTCCAGACGTCGTGGATCGAGCGCTACGGCGTCGCCCAGCGCGCCGAAGGCATCCTCGCGCCGCTCTTGACGACCGTGCTCGCGTTCCTCGTCGGCGGCCTCGTCGTGCTCGTGACGACGGGCAAGAACCCGCTCACGACGTACCGGGCGATCTTCGACGGTGCGGGGCTCTCATGGTTCTTCGAGATCGGGAACCACGAGATCGGCCTGCCCTGGAGCGACGCGAAGGTCTGGTTCCCGTGGAACGTCAACGACTTCGAGTCGGTCGCGGCCGTCAACCTGCAGCAGACGCTGATCGTGACGACGACGCTCGTGTTCACCGGCCTCGCCGTCGCGTTCGCCTTCCGCTGCGGGCTCTTCAACATCGGCGGGCAGGGGCAGTACATCGTGGGCGCCATCTGGGCCGTGTGGATCGGCTCGTCGTTCGAGGGGATGAACCCCTTGCTGCACATCACGCTCGCGATCGTCGTCGCGACACTCGCCGGCGCCGTCTGGGCGGGAATCGCCGGGTTCCTCAAGGCGACCGTCGGCGCCCACGAGGTGATCTCGACGATCATGCTCAACTGGATCGCGATCTGGATCGGGTCGTTCCTCTTCGGGCTCGGAGGCCCGCTCCAGAACGACGCGCAGTCCTCGGTCCCGATCTCGAACGACATCGTCGAGAGCGCGAAGCTCCCGATCCTCTGGGGCGACCCGCTGCTCCAGGGCCTCCACACGGGGATCTTCCTCGCGATCGTCGCGCTCGTCGTGTACTGGGCCCTGCTCAACCGCACGACGCTCGGCTACGGGGTTCGCGCGGTCGGCTTCAACCCCGAGGCGGCCCGCTACGGCGGCATCGGCGTGCGACGCAACTACTTCCTCGCGATGGCGATCTCCGGCGCGTTCGCCGGAATCGCGGGCGCGATCGACGTGCTCGGATGGCAGTTCCGCCTCGCAACAGGCGACATCCAGACGAGCCAGGTCGGGTTCATCGGCATCGCGGTCGCGCTCCTCGGCCGGAACACGGCGGTCGGCGTCCTCCTCGCCGCGCTCCTGTTCGGCTCGCTCGTCACGGGCACCTCGACGCGCAACCTCGACCCGGAGATCTTCCAGCCGGAGCTCGCCTTCAACCTGACGCTCCTCATCCAGGGTCTCGTCGTGCTGTTCGTCGGGGCCGACCTGATCGTCCTCTGGCTGCTCCGGCGGCTTCGCCGGAGCGGATTGTCGGCATGACGAGCATGGCGCTCCCCGTCGCGGCCAGAATGCCGAACGCGCTGCGCCGCGTGGCGTGGGTCGGCATCGTCGTCGGGATCGTCGCGGCGTGGCTGGCACTCCCGCCGCTCACGATTCGGTCCTGGGTACCCAGCCTCGTGCTCGCGCTGATCGCGGTGATGCTCGGCATCGGGATTGCGATCCGCGGCGAGCGCCGGTTCGGCGGCTTCGCAATCGCGGCCGGGCTCTTCGGCTTCGGAATCGCATTCCTCGCGACGCTCTCGACCGTCGGCAAGCTCGAGAGCGTCGTCGTCTGGTCGGCGCTGCTCGCCGCGATGCTGCGCTTCGCAACGCCTCTCGCGTTCGCCGCGCTCGGCGGGATGTTCTCCGAGCGCTCGGGCGTCGTGAACATCGGCCTCGAGGGGATGATGCTGATGGGCGCCTTCTTCGGGATCATGGCCGCCGACAAGCTCGACTCGTGGTGGCTCGGCCTCCTCGCCGGGATCCTCGCCGGCGGCGCCGCCGCATTCGTCCACGCGGTGTGGGCGATCCACCTCCAGGCCGACCAGATCGTCAGCGGAACGGCGGTCAACTTCCTCGCCGTCGGCCTGACCGGATACCTCTTCATCGACATCTACGGCAGCGAGGGGACGCCCACCGACATCCCGAGCATCCCCAACGTGCACCTGGGCTTTCTCGGCGACGGGTTCGTCGGCGACATCTTCGGCAGCCTCAACCTGATGATCTGGATCGCGATCGTCCTCGTCCCGCTGACGTGGGCGATCATGTTCAAGACGCCGATCGGGCTCCGCATCCGCGCGTGCGGCGAGCATCCCCGCGCCGCGGACACGGTGGGGATCAGCGTGTACGGCGTGCGCTACGGCGCCGTCACACTCTCGGGCATGCTCGCGGCGGCCGGCGGCGCATACCTCTCCATCGGGTTCGTCAACTCGTTCAACGAGAACATGACGGCGGGCCGGGGATTCATCGCCCTCGCTGCGCTGATCTTCGGCAACTGGCGGCCGTTCGGAGCGGCCGCAGCCTGCCTCCTGTTCGGCTTTTCGAGTGCGCTCGCGCAACGGCTGCCCGAGTACTCGCAATCCGCCTCCGTGCTCTTCCAGGCGCTGCCCTACGTCCTCACGCTGATCGCGGTCGCGGGCGTGATCGGGCGCTCGATCCCGCCCGCCGCGGTCGGCCGACCGTACAAGAAGCAGTAGTGGCGGCACGGGCGGTCACGCCGGGCCCCGAGGCACGGACCTCGGGCAACGGCCGCGCCGTCGCCGCCCTCCTCGTCGGCCTGCTCGCGACGGCGACGATGCCGGTCGCGATCCTCGCGACGCGCTACTCGGGCTCGTACGAGCTGCTGCACGCGGGGTTCGCCATCCCGGTGGCCGTCGTGCTCGGCGGCGTCGCGATCGGGCTCGGACGTGGCGCCCTGCGGCACGACGACGTGCGGCTCGGGCGCGCGGGCGGCCGTGGTTCGGCCCGTGTCGGGAGAGCGCTCGGTGTGCTCGGGATCGCGTTGGCCGCGACGTGCGCCGTCGCGCTCGCCGTCTACGGGATCCTCACGTATCTCGGCGAGCGGTAGAGCCTCCCATTACACTGGGCCGCTCGTGTTCGAGATCGGCTCGAGCCTGCGCGAGGCGCGCATCCGCCAGGACCTCGACTTCGAGGAGCTGGAGGCACGGACCAAGGTGCGGGCCAAGTACCTGCGCCAGCTCGAGGAGGAGCGGTTCGACCAGCTTCCCGGTCATGCCTATACGAAGGGCTTCCTGAAGGTCTACGCGGACGCGCTGGGGCTCGACGGGCGGCTCTACGTCGAGGAATACAACTCGCGCTACGTCGGCGGGGATGACCTCGGCTCGCCGCGCGTGCCCCGCGTTCCGGTGGGTCGACAGCGACGCCGCCGCGACCGGCGCGAGTCCGGCACGGTCGGGATCGCGCTCGCCGCGATCATGCTGGTGACGGCGCTCGTCATCGCGGCATGGCGCTTCGGCGGCCACGAGGACCCACAGGTCGAGGGGATCAACGCCTCGACGCCGAGGGTCGCCGCGTCGCGCTCGACGCAGCAGCAGATCGTGCTGACCGTGCGCGCGGTGAAGGGCCCGTCGTTCATGGAGGTGCGGAGCGGCTCCGGCAAGCCCCTCTACACGGGGACGATCGAGAAGGGCCAGTTCCAGCGCTTCACGAAGAAGAAGCTCACCATCTCGGTGGCGAAGCCGGCCAACGTCGTCGTGAAGGTCGACGGCACGCGCTACCGGCTCGACCCGAACGGGGCGGTGACGTTCTCCGGGGCGACTGCCGTCAGCGGGTGAGCGCGCGACCGCGCGCGGCGATCGTCGTCACGGGCAGCGAGCTCGTGCGCGGCGAGCGAACCGACCGGAACGGGCCCTTCTACGCGCGAGAGGCGTTGTCGCTCGGCCTCACGCCCGAGCGGATCCTGATCGTCGGCGACGATCCCGCCGACCTGGAGGCAGTGTTGCGCTCGGCCTCCGACGCCGACGTGTGTCTCGTCTCGGGCGGTCTCGGGCCGACGCACGACGACCGCACTGTGGAGCTCGTCGCGCGCGTCGCCGGAGCGGCGCTGCGCGTCGACCCCGGGCTCGAGGAGCACATCGAGGGCGTCTCGCGTGCCATTGCCGACCGCCTGCGACGGCCGTACGCCGACTTCGCGGCGGGCGTCACGAAGCAGGCGACCGTCCCGGACGGAGCCGTCGTCGTCGGCATCGCCGGCACCGCCCCCGGGCTCGTGCTGCAAGGAGAGCGGTGCGTGTACGTCGTGATGCCCGGCCCTCCGGGCGAGCTCCGCCGGCTGTGGCCTGCAGCGGTCGCGAGCAAGCCGTTCCAGTCGGTGCTCGCGCGCACGTCGCCACCCGGTCGAAAGGTGCTCCGCTTCTACGGCGCGAGCGAGTCGGCGGTGGCGCAGGCGCTTGCGCAGGCGGGTGGCGACGGCGGCGGCGTCGAGGCGACGATCTGCGCACGCGACTTCGAGATCCACGTCGACCTCGTCGTCGAGCCGGGCGCTGAGGAGCGCGCCGACGCGGTCGCGAACGCGCTACGCGAGCCGCTGCGCCGGTACCTCTTCACCGAGGACGAGCGCTCCGTCGCAGAGCTCGTCCTCGAGCTCTGCCGCGCCCGGGGGTACACGCTCGCGACAGCCGAGTCGTGCACCGGCGGCCTCGTCGCGGCGCGCCTGACCGACGTCCCCGGCGCCAGCGACGTCGTCGCGGGCGGGGTGGTCGCGTACGCGAACCACGTGAAGGCTCGCGAGCTCGGCGTGCCCGAGGAGCTGATCGCCGAGCACGGCGCCGTCTCGGCCGAAGTCGCGGCGGCAATGGCCGCCGGCGTCCGCCGGCAGCTCGGCGTCGACGTCGGGATCGCAGTCACGGGTGTCGCGGGGCCGGACGGCGGCACCGAGGAAAAGCCCGTCGGCCTCGTCTACCACCACGTCTCGGCGCCCGACGGCGAACACGGACACCACTTCTCGCTCCCGGCCGACCGCGACACGATCCGCTCGCGCGCGACCGTCGCGGCGCTCCACCTCGCGCGTCGCGTCCTGACACGAAGTCGGCACGAAGACGTATGACCCCGGCGGGTAGCGTCGGAGGCGATGACCGCCTGCGGCTCTTCCTGGCGCTCGACCTTCCCGCCGCGACCGTCGACGTGCTCGAGGCGTGGGGCGAGGCGCACCTGCGCGGCGGGCGCATCGTGCCGCGCGCGCAGCTCCATGTCACGCTGGCCTTTCTCGGGAGCCGACCCGCGAGCGAGCTTCCCGCGATCGTCGGAGCGCTCCGCGCGGCCGTCGGGGAGGTCGACGGGAAGATCGTGCTCGAGCCGTCCCGCTGGCGCGAGACACGGAGCGTGGGGATGCTCGTGCTCGACGACGACGCCGGCGCCGCCACGGACCTCGCGGGCAGGCTGCACGGATGGCTCGAGGCGCTCGGCGTCTACCGTCCCGAGTCGCGGCCGTGGCTGCCGCACGTCACCGTGCTGCGGTTCCGCGCGCGGCCGCGGCTCTCTCCGCCGCTCCCCGAGACGGGAACATTCGTTCCGTCCGATGCGGCTGCTTACCTATCTCGACTGCACCCGTCCGGCGCCCGGTACGAGGTGCTCGAACGCGTCTCGCTGAACGCAGGAGGATGAATCGCATGAACCGGGAGGAAGCGCTCGACGTCGCGCTCGGCCAGATCGAGCGACAGTTCGGCAAGGGCTCGGTGATGCGCATGAGCGACGCCGCACAGGTGTCGATCGGCGCGGTCTCCACGGGCTCGCTCTCGCTCGACCTCGCTCTCGGGATCGGTGGGCTCCCGCGTGGGCGCATCGTCGAGATCTTCGGTCCCGAGTCCTCGGGGAAGACGACGCTCGTCTATCACGTCATCGCCGAGGCACAGCGGCGCGGCGGGATCTGCGCGTTCATCGACGCCGAGCACTCGATGGACCCGACCTACGCCCGGCGCATCGGCGTCGACATCGACCAGCTCCTCGTCTCGCAGCCCGACACGGGCGAGCAGGCGCTCGAGATCGCGGAGCTCCTGATTCGCTCCGGCGCCGTCGACGTCGTCGCCGTCGACTCTGTCGCGGCGCTGACGCCGAAAGCGGAGATCGAGGGCGAGATGGGGGACAGCCACGTCGGCCTCCAGGCCCGGCTCATGAGCCAGGCGCTCCGGAAGCTCGCCGGGACGCTGAACCGCACGGACACGATCTGCCTCTTCACGAACCAGCTCCGCGAGAAGATCGGCGTGATGTTCGGCTCGCCCGAGACGACGCCGGGCGGGCGCGCGCTCAAGTTCTACGCGTCCGTCCGCCTCGACATCCGGCGCATCGAGACGCTGAAGGAGGGCACCGAGGCGATCGGCAACCGCGTACGCGTGAAGGTCGTGAAGAACAAGGTCGCGCCGCCGTTCAAGCAGGCCGAGTTCGACGTCATCTACGGGCTGGGCATCTCGTGGGAGGGGACGGTCCTCGACGTCGGGCTGGAACGGAAGATCGTCACGAAGTCCGGCTCGTACTTCTCCTTCGGGGACGAGCGCCTCGGACAGGGACGTCAGAACGCGACGGCGTTCCTCACCGAGAACCCCGATCTGGTCCAGTCGATCCTCGCGCGGATCCAGGCGGATGCCGGTCCCGAGCAGATCGTGTCGGCGCGCCTTCTGCCGGCGGCGGCCGCGGCTGCGGCCGAGGTGGAGCCGGTCCTCGACGAGGTGACGGCGGAGGTCTGAGCGAGGACATCACGGGAGCCGCATGCCGATTGTGACCGCGCTGCGGGAGGTGCGCGGCAAGGTCGCCGTGGAGCTCGACGGCGCGCCGTGGCGCACTCTGCCCCCTGAAGCCGTGCTGGAGGCTCGCCTCGCGGTCGGCCGCGAACTGGACCGCTCGTGCGCGCGAGCGCTCGCACGGGCGTTGCGGCGCCAGCGGGCCGAGAGTGTGGCGCTCCGCGCTCTTGCTCGGCACGACCGGTCGCGCGCGTCGCTCGATGCACGACTCGCCGGCGCGGGGGTGGCCGCTGCCGAGCGCCAGCACGTGCTGGGCCGCGCGGAGCGCTCCGGCCTCGTCGACGACGCGCGGTTCGCCGCGACGAGGGCGCGTCAGCTCGCCGAGCGCGGAGCCGGGGATCTCCTCGTTCTTGCCGACCTCGAGCGCCAGGGAGTCGACGAGCATGTTGCGCGGGACGCGGTCGTCGCGCTCGACCCGGAGGCGGATCGCGCCGCGCGCATCATCGCAAGGAGGGGCGCGACCCCGCAAACGCTCAGGTACCTCGCATCGCGGGGCTTCGGTGAGGAGGCGCTCGAGGCCTTCGTTGCGGATATCGAGAGCGGGGCGCTAGGATGACCGTGCTTCATCCGGACTTTCCCTGCAAACGCGTAGTTCCGAACTCGATCGATTCCGTGACACTCGTGTCGGCCACCCACCTCGCATACGACCTGGCACGCGACGCGTGCCTGCGGGAGGGCACGCCGGCCTAGCGCGACACGCAGCGGTACCGGATCCCCGCGCGCGGAGGGGGCTTCGGATGTGAGCAGCCGCGGCTTCGCCGCGGACAAACCAGGCTCCTGGAGGAGTGGAGATGCTCACGGTGATCGCGGTGCTGGTCGGACTCGGGGTGGGGGCGGTGTCGACCGCGGTCTGGCTGCGCGCGTCGAGCGCGTCGGGCGTGCGTCGGAGCGAGGAAGAGCGCCGCCGGCTCGTCGCCGATGCGGAGCGGGAGGCCGAGACGATCCGCCGCGAGGCGCACGTCGAGGCGCGCGAGGGCGCTGTCAGGCTCCGTGCGGAGGTCGAGAGCGAGGTGCAGGACCGGCGCGTCGAGATCGCCAAGGTCGAGGAGCGGATCGCCCAGCGCGAGGCGGAGCTCGACCAGAAGCTCGTCGAGGTCACGCGGCGCGAGCAGGGGATCGGTGACCGGGAAGTGCACCTGAAGCAGCTCCAGGACGAGCAGAAGGAGGTCCGGGAACGCGCTCTGCACGAGCTCGAACGGGTGTCGGGGATGACGCTCGGCGAGGCGAAGAGCGCGATGTTCGAGCGCTCGCAGGATCTCGTACGGCACGAGCTCGCTCGCTCCGTACGCCAGATGGAGGAGGAGGCGCGCGGCGAGGCGAGGCGCCGGGCGCGCGCGCTCGTCGCCGACGCGCTCCAGCGCGTGGCCGCGAGCCACACCGCCGAGACGACCGTGACCGTCGTCGAGCTTGCGAGCGACGACATGAAGGGACGGATCATCGGCCGCGAGGGGCGCAACATCCGCGCGCTCGAGCATCTCACCGGGGTCGACGTGATCGTCGACGACACGCCGCACGCCGTCGTGCTCTCGTCGTTCGACGGCATCCGACGCGAGATCGCGAAGTTGACGCTCGAGAAGCTGATCGAGGACGGGCGCATCCACCCGGCGCGGATCGAGGAGATGTACTACCTCTCGAAGGCCGAGCTCGAGGACCACGTGCGCCAGGCGGGGGAGCAGGCGGTCTTCGAGGCCCGGTGCGGCGAGTTCCACGAGGAGCTCGTGAAGGTGATCGGCAAGCTGCGGTACCGGACGAGCTACGGGCAGCACGTCCTCAAGCACACGCTCGAAGTCGTGCACCTGGCCGGAATCATGGCGAGCGAGCTGGGAGCGAGCGTGAAAACCGCCAAGCGGGCCGCGCTGCTGCACGACATCGGGAAGGCGATGACTCACGAGGTCGAGGGCTCGCACGCAATCATCTCGGCGCAGCTCGCGAAGCGTTACGGCGAGAGCCAGGGCGTCGTCCACGCGATCGAGGCCCACCACTACGAAGTGCAGCCGCAGACGGTCGAGGCCGTGCTTCTGATCGCGGCCGACGCGATCTCCGCGTCACGTCCCGGAGCGCGCGGCGAGAGCCTCGAGCACTACATCAAGCGGCTCGGTGCACTCGAAGAGATCGCGACAGCAAAACCCGGCGTCGCGAAGGCCTACGCGCTCCAGGCCGGCCGCGAAATTCGCGTGATGGTCGAGCCGACCGAGGTCGATGACGACGCCGCGGTCCTCCTCTCGCATGAGATCGCCCGCGAGATTGAGGACCAGCTCGAGTACCCGGGCCAGGTGAAGGTGATCGTGATCCGCGAGAGCCGGGCAGTCGAGGTCGCCAAATAGCAGCGCGATGAAGGAGATCGCTCGCTCCGCCGACGGCATCCCCGTGCACTTCGAGGTCGTCGGGGAGGGCGCGCGGCCGCTCGTGTTCGTGCACGGCTGGTCGTGCGACCGAACCTACTGGAGCGAGCAGATCGAGCACTTTGCCCGGAGCCACGAGGTCGTCGCGATCGACCTCGCGGGGCACGGGGAGTCGAGCGGCGGACGCCGGGCGTGGACGATGCCCGCCTTCGGCGGCGATGTCGTGGCCGTGATCGAGAAGCTGGGCCTCGCCGATGTGGTCCTCATCGGCCACTCGATGGGAGGGGACGTGATCGTCGAGGCTGCGCTCGCTCTGCCCGGGCGGGTCGCCGGACTCGTCTGGGTCGACACGTACAGCACGCTCGGCGGCGTGAGGACGCCGGCGGAGATCGAGGAATTCGTCCGGCCGTTCCGCCAAGACTTCAGGTCGGCGGTCGAAGCCTTCGTGCGGCGGATGTTCGTGCCCGCCTCGGATCCCAGCC
>NZ_DATMBZ010000106.1:0-4400 GCF_035558935.1 Gaiella sp.
CGTCCCCGATCTCGCCTATCCGTTCGACGCGCTCGAGCCGCACATCGACGCGCGCACGATGGAGATCCATCACGACAAGCACCACGGCGCGTACGTCACGAATCTGAACGCCGCGCTCGAAGGCACCGAGTGGATGGACCGCCCGATCGACGCGGTCCTCGCGAACCTCGAGATCCTCCCCGAGGACAAGCGCACGGCCGTCCGCAACAACGGCGGCGGTCACGCGAACCACACGCTCTTCTGGGAGATCATGGGCCCTGGCGGGGGCGGTGAGCCGTCCGGCGAGCTCGCCGCGACGATCTCGGACACGTTCGGCTCGCTCGACGACCTCAAGTCCCAGGTGAACGACGCCGGCGTGAAGCGGTTCGGCTCGGGCTGGAGCTGGCTCGTGTGGGACGGGACGGGCCTGGCCGTGCTCTCGACACCCAACCAGGACTCTCCGGTGATGGAGGGCAAGACTCCGATCCTCGGCGTGGATGTGTGGGAGCACGCCTACTACCTCAACTACCAGAACCGACGCCCCGACTACCTCGCGGCCTGGTGGAACGTCGTCGACTGGAACGCCGTCGCGGCGAAGTTCGACGCGGCGCGCTCGAGCTGACGCTCGAGCGCGCCTAGGATCCTTGCGTGGAGCGCCATCGGCGTTCCACGCAAGATCCGATCGGCCGCTGCGTCCGTATTCCTCTCGATGGACGCGGCCATTGCCCTCCGGACCGACTTGCCCTTCGCTCGGCGAGCGGCGAGCATCCCCGCGATGAGCGCGGAGTCTCGCACCGATGCCGAGTTGCTCGAACTGATCGCGGGCGGCGATCGCAACGCGTTCGAGGAGCTCCACAGGCGCTACGCTCGGTCCGTGCTCGGTATCGCGCTGCGGCGGCTGGGCGACCGCGGCCGTGCGGAGGACGTCACCCAGGACACCTTCGCGAGCGTCTGGCGCTCCGCGAACCGCTACGACCCGGAACGAGGCCAGGCCGCGTCGTGGCTCTACACCGTCGCCCGGAACGCGATCGTCGACGGGCTTCGCCGGCGGCCACCTCCGACTGTGGCCAATCCGCCGGACGTCGCGGCGGGCGACCCAGGGCCCGCGGAGGAGGCCGAGACGGAATGGGTCTCGTGGCGCGTGCACCGCGCGGTCGAGTCGTTGCCCGACCACGAGCGGTCGCTCGTCGAGCTCGCCTACTGGAGCGGCCTCTCGCAGAGCGAGATCGCCGAGTACGTCGGCCTCCCGCTGGGCACCGTCAAGACGAGAACGCGAGCCGCGTTGCGACGGCTCGCAGACGAGTTGGAAGGCGAGCTCCGATGAGCGACCTCAGAGAGATCGTCGGAGACGACCTCGAGCCTGGCGAGCTCGAGCGGCTCGAGCGCGTCCACGCGCTGCTCGAGCGCGCCGGGCCCCCGCCCGAGCTGTCTCCCGCGATGGCAGTCGCGCCGGAGCCGCCGACCGCGCGCATCGTCCCCTTCCCTCGCCGGTATCGCTACACGGCGTTCGCCGCGGCGGCGGTCGCCGCCCTCGCGCTGTTCGGCCTCGGCTACGTCGTCGGGGGCGGCGGCGGGCCCGACCCGCTCCAGACCGTGGCGATGAGCGGCCCGGGGGCCGCGAGCGCGCAGCTCGACCTGTTCGAGAAGGACGCGGCCGGCAACTGGCCGATGGAGCTCCGCGTGAGCGGCCTCCCGGCGGGAACCTACGAGCTCTGGCTGACCCGTGACGGCAAGCTGGCCGAGCCGTGCGGCTCGTTCGCGGTCGCTGACGGAGAGACGCGAGTGCCACTCAACGCGCCGTACAAGCTGAGGTCGTTCGACGGCTGGGTGGTCGTCCCGGCGGGCAACCGCGAGCCGGTCCTGACGACGTAGCGGCGCATCCCACGGGGCGGCGGCCGACGGCCACCGCCCCGCGAGAGGGATTCACTTCTTGCCGTTGCCCTTGCCGTTCGAGCCGTTGCCCTTGCCGTTCGACCCGTTCCCCTGAGCCTTGCCCTGACCCTTGCCGTGCCCGCTCGTGGTCGACGCGGCCTCGTCGCCGTCGTCGGCCTTCGCGGCCTTGGCGGCCTTGGCCTTGGCGGCGGCGAGCGCCGGGCACATTCCGGGGTCGTCGCCGTGCTGCGTGTGGGCCGGCAGCGCGTTGATCGACACGCGGATGGTCACCTTGCCCTTGTGGCAGATCGTGACCTTCTTGTCGCTGTTCTTGTACTGGCCGGGCGCATACTGTGCCTTCCCGGGCTTCGCGAGCCCGCCTGCCAGCCCGGTTCCGCCGACGGCGGCGAAGGCGAGCACGGCAGCCAGGGCCACGACGACCGCGATCCCGGCGCGCCGTGCCGATGCACGCTCTTTCATTGGCTCCCCTCTCTCACGTCGGACCATCTCAAGGCCATCGGTCGCCCTTCCCCTGTTCGCGAGGTCTATACCCTCGACTCAGGGATGGTCCCCGACGACGTGGCCACCGTCAAGGGGGCGCCAGGGGATCGAGCAGCCGGGCGCGCCGCAGAGCCGCTTCGCGTTCCTGCCCCTGCGAGACGAGCGCGAGGTCGCGCCAGGCGTCCCACGACGCCGGATCCTCGCGAACGACGCGTAACAGGTGACGCCGGGCGGGCTCGAGCCGGCCCTCCGCGAGCTCGGCCTCGCCGAGGAGCCGCCACGGTGCCGCAGCCCACGGTGCGAATCGTCGCGCGCGCTCGGCGTCGCGTCGTGCGGCCGCGACGTTCCCTCGCTCGAGCGCTTCCTGGGCGTCGGCCGTTGCGCCGTTCCCGACGTGCACGACCAGCGCGAGCGCGCCGACCGCGACTGCCGCGCCGACGAGGATCGCCGTCGTGCGCGCCTCGACGGGCACGGAACGGGCGCCGGCCCCGAGCCGGAGGAGAGCGACCCCGAGAAAGAGCGTGCAGAGGGTGACCGCCGGAAGCTCCCAGTCCCAGTCGAGCACCGCGTGAGCGACGAGCGCGGCGTAGGCCGCGAGGGCAGCCGGCCCGGCCGCCGCCTCGGCCGCCGGGCGCACCCCTGCGAGAGGCACGAGGAGCGCCACGAGCAGGAGGACGAGGCCGATCGGGCCGAGCTCGGCGAGCGTCTCGAGGTAGAGGTTGTGCGCGTCGCGGACGTAGATCAACGCGGGCCGTTCGCGGAGCCACGTGCGCTCGAACCCGCCCGCTCCGACGCCTCCGAGGGGATCGTCGCGCACGATCCGCGCCGCGACCTTCCAGTACTCGGCTCGATCGCTCGTCGACGACAGCAGCCGGCTGGGAGCGCCTTGCTGCCGTGCCGGGGCGGAACCGACGGCCCTGATCTCGTGGATCCCCGCCACGACGATCACCGCCAGAAGAACAGTGGCCGCGACCGCACCTGCCGCGATCGCCACCGTTGAGGAAACGCCTCGTACGCGGATCCGTGGAGCTCGTGCGGCGAGCACCGACGCGGCGGCCGCGAAGAGAGCGAGCATGAGCAGTGCGAGCGCTTCGCGTGTGGTCGCTCCACGATCGTCGAGCAGATCGACGCTCGCGGCGACCACGGCCGCCGCGCCCGCGGGGACGGCGGCCACGCCGCTCCTCGCGAGCCTCGACGCGGGGCGGAGCGTCGCGACGAGGACAACGAGCCCGAGAGCCGCCGCGAGCAGCGCCCCACGCGACAGCGAGAGGTACAGCGCGACCGCGGCGGGCGGGCCGAGCCCTGCGCCCACCGCTCGTCGCCACGCGTGGTCGTCGCTCGACAGGCCGAGGCCGAGGAGGAGCGTGATCGCGGCGAGGATGCCCGCGGCATTCGCGTAACCGACCGGCAGCTCGAATCGCTCGCCCGGCGACCCGAGCACGTGCTGCGCGAGGCCGCCGACGGTCACCGTGCCTGCGCCGAGCAGGACGCCGAGAACGACGTCGGGCGCGCGCCGACGATCGACGACCAGGAGCGCGGTCGCGACGGCCCCCGCATAGAGGGCCGTCCGCTCGGCCTCGAGCACGGTCGCGTCGGGATCGATCGCCCAGGCCCGCGAGACGAGCTGCCAGCCCGCGAGCCCGAGCAGCGAGGAGACGACGAGGAATCCTCTGCGCCCGAGGTGGACGCGGCGCGCGAGGATCGCGACCGAGGCGAGCGCGATCGCCTCGACGAGGAGAACCACGCCCCACGTACGCGGGAAATAGCCGCCGCTCGACCATGCGAGCGCCACGATCAGCGACGCCGGAACCGCGGCAACGAGGACGCGTTCGCTCACCCGAGCGAACCGTAGGGAGCAGGTCGGAACGCGGGCAGAAAAACACTGAGCCGGCAAACCCGAAGGCCCGCCGGCTCAGATGCCGAGAATCTAGATCGGGGGTCGCTCCGCCGCAAGTACGCGTCGACGCGAATGTCGCAAATTGCGGCGTTTTCGGTCAGCCGACGAGCTCGAGGGCCGCCTCTCGGAAGACCTCGGTATGACGGTCGAC
>NZ_DATMBZ010000107.1:0-4565 GCF_035558935.1 Gaiella sp.
CTTCGGTCCGACCAAGGACTGGGAGTGCTACTGCGGCAAGTACAAGCGCGTCCGCTACAAGGGCATCATCTGCGAGCGCTGCGGCGTCGAGGTGACGCGGCAGAAGGTGCGCCGCGAGCGCATGGGCCACATCGACCTCGCGGCGCCGGTCTCGCACATCTGGTTCTTCAAGGGCGTTCCGAGCCGGATCGGCTACCTGCTCGACATCGCGCCGCGCGAGCTCGAGAAGGTCCTCTACTTCGCCGCCTCGATCGTGACGGGCGTCGACCACGAGAAGCGCCAGGCCGACCTCGCCGACCTCGAGGACAAGGTCCGCGCCGAGTCGGAGCAGATCTACGTCGATCGCGACGAGCAGCTCTCGGCGCTCGACGACCGGCTCAAGCGGCGTCGCGACTTCCTCGCCGCCGGCAAGGACAAGGGGTTCGACGAGGACGACGAGTTCTGGGTCCGCGGGCTCTCGAACTGGGCCGAGGACCAGATGATGCCGCCGCTCGAGGAGGCACGCAGCCTCGCGGGCGCGATCTTCCCCGACCTCGCGAAGAACGTCGCGGGCGAGGATCCGAAGCGGCTCCGCGAGCTCGTCCGCCAGACCGCGACCCGTGACGACCGCCGGCTGGCGCCGCGCGAGATCGAGTCCGTCGGCACCGCCGCCCAGGAGATTCGCACCGCGCTCGATCCGCTCCGGGGCGAGCTCGAGAAGGCCTCCGGCGCCAAGAAGGGAGCGATCACGAAGCACCTGCACAAGGTGCTCGACCAGCTCCTCTCCGGCGAGGAGCTCTCGAGCGACGACGCCGAGCTCGTCGCGTCGGTCGACGCGAAGAACCTCGAGCGCGCCCGGGAGATCGGCAACGGCCTCCTGCGCGACGTGCTCGAGCAGGCCGACGCCGACGCCGGCCCCGAGCAGGTGCGCGAGCTCGCGTACGACCTCTGCCTCGTCGAGGGCGCCCGCAAGGAGGACCTCGAGGCCGTCCAGCAGTGGGCGACGAAGGTCAAGGAGATGGTCGCCGACATCGAAAGCCGGCGCGAGGACACGCGCGAGGCGGCGGTCGAGGGCGTTCGCCGGCTCGAGGACACGTGGAAGCTCTTCCGCGAGCTCGACGTCAAGCAGGTCGTCAACGACGAGCAGCTGTTCCGCGAGCTGAAGGACCGCTTCGGCTCACCGTACGGCTTCGGCGTCTATTTCCGCGGCGGGATGGGCGCCGAGGCGATCCGCGAGCTGCTCCGCGACCTCGACCTCGAGCAGGAGTCGATGACGCTCCGGGACACGATCAAGACGTCAAAGGGTCAGAAGCAGCAGCGCGCGATCAAGCGGCTCAAGGTCGTGCAGGCCTTCATCACGTCGGAGAACAAGCCCGAGTGGATGGTGCTCGAGGCGGTGCCCGTGATCCCGCCGGAGCTTCGCCCGATGGTGCAGCTCGACGGCGGCCGTTTCGCCACGAGCGACCTCAACGACCTCTACCGGCGCGTGATCAACCGCAACAACCGGCTCAAGCGCCTGCTCGACCTCGGCGCGCCGGAGATCATCGTCAACAACGAGAAGCGGATGCTCCAGGAGGCCGTCGACGCGCTGTTCGACAACGGCCGGCGCGGCCGTGCGGTGACAGGCCCGGGCAACCGGCCGCTGAAGTCGCTGTCGGACATGCTCAAGGGCAAGCAGGGGCGGTTCCGCCAGAACCTGCTCGGCAAGCGCGTCGACTACTCGGGACGCTCGGTGATCGTCGCCGGCCCGAACCTCAAGCTGCATCAGTGCGGCCTGCCGAAGCTGATGGCGCTCGAGCTGTTCAAGCCGTTCATCATGAGCAGGCTCGTCGAGCGGAAGTCCGTCCAGAACATCAAGGCGGCCAAGAAGCACGTCGAGTCGATGGTCCCGGAGGTCTGGGACGTGCTCGAGGAGGTCATCGCGGAGCATCCGGTGCTGCTCAACCGGGCCCCGACGCTCCACCGGCTCGGCATCCAGGCGTTCGAGCCGGTGCTCGTCGAGGGCAAGGCGATCCAGGTGCACCCGCTCGTCTGCCACGCGTTCAACGCCGACTTCGACGGCGACCAGATGGCGGTTCATCTCCCGCTCTCCGCGGAGGCGCAGGCGGAGGCCCGCATCCTGATGCTCTCGTCGAACAACATCCTCTCGCCGGCCCACGGGCGGCCGCTCGCGACCCCGACGCAGGACATGGTGCTCGGCGCGTACTTCCTGACGTACTGCTCCCACGACCTGTCGGCCACCGACTCCGAGTCGCTCGCGAAGGAGCTCGGGGTCAAGGGCCTCAGGCGGTTCGCGACGGAGGAGCACGTGGAGTTCGCGCTCGAGGACAAGCGCGACCCGATCTCGCTCCAGGAGCCGATCGAGTTCCGCCGCGGCGACGAGCTGCGCCTCACGACGCCCGGCCGGGTGATCTTCGAGTCCGAGCTCGAGCGGTCGCTCCGTGACGCCGTGAAGGACGGGCTCGAGGAGCCGCTGGTCGTCGACCGTGCCCTGACGAAGCGCGAGCTCGATGCGCTCATCGACCGGCTCGTCGGGCACTACGGCGCGTACGCAGTGGCGACGGTCCTCGACACGATCAAGTCGCTCGCCTTCCGATACGCGACCCGTGCCGGCATCACCGTCTCGAAGAACGACATCGTGATCCCCCCCTTGAAGGAGGAGATCCTCGCGGGCTACGAGGAGCAGGTCGCGAAGATCGAGCGCGAGTACGAGCGCGGCCTGATGACGGAGGAGGAGCGGAAGGAGCGCGTGGTGGCCGTCTGGACGGAGGCGACGGACGCGGTCGCCGACGCGATGAAGGACAACCTCCACCAGACGAACTCGATCTTCATGATGGCCAACTCCGGAGCCCGCGGGTCGTTCAACCAGATCCGCCAGCTCGCCGGGATGCGCGGCCTGATGGCCAACCCGAAGGGCGAGATCATCGAGCGCCCGATCAAGGCCAACTTCATGGAGGGCCTGTCGGTGCTCGAGTACTTCATCTCGACCCACGGCGCACGCAAGGGCCTCGCCGACACGGCGCTCCGCACGGCGGACTCGGGCTACCTGACGCGGCGTCTCGTTGACGTCTCGCAGGACGTGATCATCCGCGAGGAGGACTGCGGCACGTCCGACCACGTCGAGCTGGCCGCGATCCTCGACGGTCAGGTGAACCTGAGCGCCGCCGGCCGCGTCCTCGCGGACGACGTGCACAAGCCGCTGAAGGACGGGAAGCCAGGCAAGACCGTCCTCGCCGAGAAGGGTGAACTGCTCACCAAGTCGCGCCTGCGCGAGGTCGTCGAGGAGCTCGAGGAGGGCGCGGATACGCTCCTGCTCCCGCTGCGGACGGTGCTGAAGTGCCGGAGCGAGGTCGGAGTGTGCCGCGCGTGTTACGGCATCTTCCTCGCGACCGGCGACATGTGCGAGATCGGCGATGCCGTCGGGATCGTCGCTGCGCAGTCGATCGGCGAGCCCGGGACGCAGCTCACGATGCGCACGTTCCACACGGGCGGCGTCGCCGGCGCGGACATCACCCACGGCCTGCCGCGCGTCGTCGAGATCTTCGAGGCTCGGAACCCGAAGGGCGCCGCGACCTTCGCCGACGTCGGCGGCAAGGTGTCGGTCGAGGAGCAGGAGCGGACGATGCTGGTCACCGTCACGCCGACCGCCCTCGACGAGAACGGCGAGCCGCTCCCCATCAAGGAGTACTCGTTCCCGCGCCGCACGCGGCTCCTCGTCGGGCCCGGCGACACCGTCGAGCAGGGCGACCCGCTCAACGAGGGCTCCCGGAACCCCGCCGACATGCTCGAGCTGCACACGAGGGCCGGTCGGGGCTCGACCCCGACGGAGCTCTACCTCGTCGGCGAGGTGCAGAAGGTCTACAAGTCGCAGGGCGTCGACATCCACGACAAGCACATCGAGCTCATCGTCCGCCAGATGATGAAGAAGGTGCGCGTCGAGACCCCCGGCGACACCGACCTCCTGCCGGGCCAGCTGGCCGACAAGGTCGTGCTCGAGCGCGCCAACGATGCGGCTCGGTCGGCCAAGGGCGAGGAGGCGACCTTCGAGCCGCTGATCCTCGGGATCACCAAGGCGTCGCTCGCGACGGAGTCCTTCCTCTCCGCCGCCTCCTTCCAGGAGACGACGAAGGTCCTCACCGACGCGTCGATCGAGGGCAAGGTCGACCGCCTGCTCGGGTTGAAGGAGAACGTCATCATCGGGAAGCTGATCCCGGCGGCGACGGGCCTCAAGAAGTACCGCGGTATCGACATCGAGCCGTCCGAGCCGCTCCCCGCCGGCATGTTCGGTCCGGGGACGGACGAGGAACTGCTCGCCGCGCTGGAGGAGATCGGCGACGGCGACGGGCTCGATCTCGCCTCGCTCGGCCTCGGGTACGAGGATCAGCTGCCCGAGCTGCCGGAGCTGCCGGAGCTGCCCGACGCGCCGGACGAGCCTGCATAGGGGACTGGCATAGGGGACCGGCCCCGCATGGGGCCGGTCCCCCGCACCGCGAGTCGGTTCGCGGGGGTCAGTCCGCTGCGGGGACAGACCCCAGCAGTCGCGCGGCGAGGTCGGCGCCGTCTTCTCCCTGCTCGAGCTCGACGGC
>NZ_DATMBZ010000108.1:0-3144 GCF_035558935.1 Gaiella sp.
TCGTCTCGGATCCGGAGCGCGACCTCGTGAAGCTCGCCGTGGCGGAGCGACACCTCGGCACGGGGCGGATCGGGCTCGGGCTCGTGTCGGGCTCGGGACTGCGGCGCGGCGCGCTCGCCTCGACCGTCGCCCACGACGCCCACAATCTCGTCGTCGTCGGGGCCGACGACGACGACATGGCGTTCGCCGCCCAGCGCCTCGCCGAGCTCGGCGGGGGCATCGTCGTCGTCGATGGAGGCCGTGTCGTCGCCGAGTGCCCGCTCCCCGTCGCAGGGCTGCTCTCGGACCAGCCGCTCGACGTCGTCGTCGAGCAGAGTCGCGCGTGCAACGACGCAGCACAGGGGCTGGGGTGGAGGGGCGCGACGCCGTTCCTCACCCTCGCGTTCCTCGCGCTCTCCGTCATCCCGTCGCTGAAGCTGACCGACCGCGGCCTCGTGGACGTCGACCGCTTCGAGCTCGTTCCGCTTCGCGCGTCCTGAGCCCCGGGTCGCCGTATCCCGTCGTCGAGCCTCAGGGCCTGACGGTTCGTCACAATCGCGCTGTGGGTGAGTCGGCCGAGGAGCTCTTCGCGCGCGCTCTCGCCGCCGCGGACGCGGAGGGACGGCTTCCGTTGCCGCCGCTCGACGAGTGGGAGACGTTCCCGTTCGAGGGCGAGATCCGAGTCCGGCCGCTTCGCGCGCCGGCCGACGAGCCGCCGCGGCTCGGGGAGGATCCGGCGGACTGCTGGCGCTGTCGCCGGAGCGAGGAGGACGCGATCTGGAGCGACGAGCGCTGGCTCCTGACGCCGCTCGAGAAGCCGAGCGGGCTGCCCGTGATCGTGATCCTCCAGCCACGCGAGCACTGTGACCTGGGCGATCTGCCAGACAGGCTCGCAGCCGAGCTCGGGCCCTTGCTCGTGCGCGTCGAGCGCGCTGTTGACTCGGTCGGGGACATCGGGCGGGTGCACGTCGGTCGCTGGGGCGACGGGAGCGCCCACCTCCACTGGTGGTTCATCGCCCGTCCCGCCCGGATGCCGCAGCTCCGGACGAGCTTCGCGGCGATCTGGGACGACATCCTGCCGCCACTGCCCGAGGAGCTCTGGCGCGCGAACCTCGCCGCCGTCGCGCGCGCGATGGCCGCCGACGGCGGCCGAGCGTACGTCTAGCGCGCATAGGTCGTGATCGGGCCGTCGCGGGCGAGACGTCGCCACCCGTCGGCGCGGAGCATGGCCTCCGCTCGGTCGGCGCAGCCGGCCGCGAAGAACCCGCTCTGCGCATAGAGACCGCGCTGGATCGCGACAAAGCGGATGCCGAGATCTCGGGGGATGGTCCCCCGCCCGCACGAGAGCGGACGGAGCTCGCGGGCGACCCCGACCGCACGCCGCGGCGCAATCGTCGAATACCCCTGTGGCCGTTCCCTGGGGCTCTGCCGTGCGTAGCCGACGTAGACACTCCCGTAGTGGACGTCAGGGCGGAAGACGGGGAGCTCGAGCAGGCGGCCCTCGCCGCGCATCGCCTCGTACGCGGGACTGGGCGTGTCGGCGGCGACCGCCCCGAACACCGGCACCCGCAGGTCGACCGCAAGCACCACGACCGCCGCTGCCGCGATGACCGAGGCCGCGAGGCCGGGAGCCCGCACTTGCTCGATCGCGAACGCTGCCAGGGCTGCGAGGGCGAGGCAGGCAATCGGCAGGAACCGCTCCGGGACGCGGGTCGCGTCGAGGCCCGGGACAGCGCGCCAGAGCGTCTCGTAGCCGGGGAGGTTCGCGCCGAGCGCCAGCAGGGACGGCAGGAGGACAGCCAGCCCGAGCAGAACGGCGAGGCCCCGCTGACGCCGGATGGTGACGAGGCCCGCGAGCGCGAGGAGCGGCGTCAGCCAGCCGACGAACACGAGCTCCTCCGCGCCGCTTCCGACCGCACGGGTCACGAAGTCCGAGATCTCGGCGGAGTAGCGGTCGACCTGCGAGAAGGAGCGCCCCGTGCCGATCGACCCGGACACGGCCCACCGGTCGACGAGCAGCCCTGCCGCGACCGCCGCCGCGCTGCCCGCCCCTGCCTTCCACCAGTCGCTCCGCGGCGTTCGGGCCCATGCGTAACCGAGCGCGAGCGGGATCGCCCCGATCGCGAGGTGGAGCTGGCCCGAGAAGGGGATCGCCGCGAGCACGACGGCGGCGACGACGTAGCGCCGCCGCTCGAGCGCGAGCAGCAGCGCCGGCAGCAGAAAGGCGATCAGGCCGAGCAGGTGGCCCGTCGACTGGCCGACGCGGTAGGGCATCAGGCAGAACACGGCGCCGCCGACGAGCGCCGCCGCGCGCGAGACGCCGAGCGAGCGGAGCCACCAGCAGGCGAGCCCGCCTGCGAGCACGAACGAGAGCAGCACGAGGAGGTCGTACGCCCAGACGTTCCCGAAGGCGTCGCGGAGCGGCCAGTACGGCAGTCCGAGCAGCCAGCCCTGGAGGTTCGGCGCTGCCTCCGCCTCCGGCCGGAACGAGTACGGGTCGGTCAGAGGGGATGCGCCCCGCTCGAGCTGGTGCCCCACGAGCCAGAATGCCCAACCGAGCTGGAGGTGGTCGCCCGCCGCCGCCTGGCCGTGTCCGGCCGCGGGCCGCGCGAGGTAGTGCGCGCCGTCGACATGCCGGATCGCCGGCCAGGTCGCCCAGAGCGCGCAGGCCGCGTAGACGGCGAGGGCGACGACGACGAAGCGGGAGCGGCCGGCCACGGGCGCCGACCGTACCCCGTCCTCCGGAACCGGAGCGAGTGGAGCGGTGTAAGCCTGACGACCTACACGGAGGTTCTCATGAAGACCCGCCTTGTCATCGCCCTGGCCGCGTGTCTGGCCCTACCGGCTGCCGCGCGGGCCGCCGGGCCTGCCCCTCCCGTGCTGAACGGTGCGCCCGGTATCGCGGTCGCCGGCGGAGCCCATGTCGTCGCCGTGACGAAGCGCGGCGGCGGCGCGACGCAGCTTCGCCTCGTCCGTGACCGCGACGGCGCCGTAGTGCGCACACGGGTGCTCCCGGCCAACCTTGGCGTGCCGAGGGTCACGTTCTCGGGGCTCACGGAGGGAACGTTCGCCGGAGGCCGCAGGCTCGTGCTCTCCTCGTCGATCTACGACGACCCGGGCCGCACGACGTTCGTGGTGCTCGACACCCGGACGCTCGCGCCGCTC
>NZ_DATMBZ010000109.1:0-21263 GCF_035558935.1 Gaiella sp.
AACAGAGCGCCGTCCTGCGACGGCGGAGGTCGCTGGTTCGATTCCAGCCGGGCGTATCGTCAGGTCACTCGCGGACGTAGCTCAGCCGGGAGAGCACCGGAGCGCCACTCCGAAGAGGCCCGTTCGATCCGGGCCGTCCGCCTCGAAGGCCCGTGGTGTAACAGGAAGCACGGCGAGCTCCAACCTCGCTGGTCCGGGTTCGAATCCTGGCGGGTTTGCTGGGACGTGGCTTCGGCCCCGTCCCCGTCGCGGGCCGAAGCGGCTCCGGTTATCTGGTAAAGGCGGTGACCCCGCCGAGCGGCTTCGAATCCCGCCCGCACGGCAACGTGCGGAACCGGGAGAGCGCCCGGCTTGCCGGGAGGTCGGCGGGTATCGAGTCCCGCCCGGAGCGCACGCTCCGTAGCTCAGCTCAGACACACAACGCCGTCCTGCGAACCCATGACCGCAGCCTCACGAAGGGGAAAGGAGGGGCGATGTCCTACCTGACGCAGTACGCAACATGGGGCGTCGTGATCCTGACCGACAGCGAGACCTGGGCCGGAGACGTCCATCCGTCCCGGGCTCTCCGCGACTACCGCCGGGCGTCGGGCATCGACGCGCGGCTGGTCGTGGTCGGAATGGTCGCGAACGAGTTCTCGATCGCAGATCCGTCCGATCCGGGAATGCTCGACGTCGTGGGCTTCGACACCGCGACGCCGCAGCTCATCTCGGACTTCGCCCGCGGCGCTCTGTGATCTGTTCGCAAGGGGGGATCCGCCGAGCGGATTCCCCCGCTCGGATCCCCGCCTGCGGCGGGCCAGATCCCTGAAGGCGGCGGCTTCGCCGCCGCAACTACCTGCATGACGTGAGAGGAGGTGCGGTGATGCATCGTCACCTGCACATCGTCCGGCTCGTGCCTCCGCGTCCGGTGCGCCCCGAGCGTCCGGCGAAGGTGATCGTCCTCGACGTCCGCCGCAAGGCGCGCCTCGAGGCGGCACGACCCGAGCGGCAGCCCCCGCGGGATGCCGCGTAAGCCCCACGAGCCGCCGGCGCGATTCACGCTTGCGGCCCGTCACACGTTCGGCGCGGGCACGGGGGGTGCCCGCGCCGAGCCGCATGCGGATGTGGCGAAACCTGGCAGACGCACCGGTCTCAGAAACCGGCGGCCTCGGGCCGTGGGGGTTCGAGTCCCTCCATCCGCACTTCTTCCCGCTCGGATGCAGCGGGCGGACGCACCACATGCCTCCGTAGCTCAGCGGACAGAGCACCGGGCTTCGAACCCGGGTTCGGCAGAGGTTCGAATCCTCTCGGAGGCTTCTCCGCATGACGCCGATGAGTTCCGGTCGCGAAAAGGGTCGGGATCTTCGACAGCACACGACCGGAGGTCTCGACATGAGAAAGCTCGTCGTCACGACATTCATGACGCTCGACGGTGTGATGCAGGCCCCGGGTGGGCCCGAAGAGGACCCCGACGGGGGCTTCGAGCACGGTGGCTGGTCGGTCGGTTACTGGGACGAGCGCATGGGGGAGCTCGCGCTCGAGATCCATCTCGCGGCCGGCGGAGTGCTGTTCGGACGGAAGACGTACGAAATCCTCGGCAGTTACTGGCCCCGCGTCGGCGACGACGATCCGATGGCCGCCAAGCTCAACGCCGTCCCCAAGTACGTCGCCTCGCGGACGCTCGACACATTCGAGTGGGCGAACTCGTCGCTGCTCGACGGGGACGTGCCGGACGCCGTCGGACGCCTGAAGGCGGAGGACGGCGATCCGCTGCTCGTGATCGGGAGCTCCGGGCTGATCCAGACGCTGATCCAGCACGATCTCGTCGACACGTTCAAGGTCTGGACCTTCCCGGTCGTGCTCGGGGAGGGCAAGCGGCTGTTCGGCGACGGAGCGATCCCGGCGGGCCTCGAGCTGAACGACATCCAGACGTCGACCACCGGCGTCACGGTCGCGACGTACGAGCGCGCCGGCGAGATCAAGTTCGGCTCGTTCGCCCTCGACGAGTAGCGCGCGACCACCGTCGACGACACCGTGGCCGAGCGGCGAGGCATGCGCCTGCAAAGCGCGAAACGGCGGTTCGAATCCGCCCGGTGTCTAGAAGACGACCGAGGGCCGCGTGAGCGGCCCTCGGTCGTTGTCTGGGCCGAGCGGCACCGGCCGCGCCGATCTCTATGCTCGCCCGGTGCCATTCCCCGTGCGCACGGACCGGCCGTGAGCAGCGCCGAGATACGTCAGGAGGCGAATGCCTGGCGCAAGGTCGTGCCGTGGCGGATCCTGATCGCGGCAGCCGTCGTCGTCGCCCTCGCCGCCGCTGTCGTCTCGATCAAGGACATGCTCCTCGTCGTCTTCCTCGGGATCTTCGGCGCGCTCGTCTTCGAGATCCCACTCCGCTGGTTCATCCGGAAGACCGGTCTGGGCCGCGGTCTCTCGGCGACCATCCTCGTGCTCGGGACCGCGGTCGCCGTGACCGTGCTCGCGCTCGTGCTGCTCGTGCCGATGGTGGGGGCATTGCGGGACTTCCTGAAGGCCCTGCCGGACCTCGTCGCCCAGCTCCGCGATTCCGGTGAGCTCGCCTGGCTCGGCGACTCGGGTGCGGCCGAGAACGTCCAGCAGGGCAGCGCCAACCTGGCGAACACGATCCCCGATGCGATCGACGCGCTGCTCGGCCTCGCGGGCTCGGCGTTCTCCGTCGGCCTCACGATCTTCACGCTGATCTTTCTGACGCTCTTCCTCCTCATCGACATGGACCGCCTGCGAGGCGCGCTTCGGAGCGTGCTGATGCCGGACGACGCCGAACGCTGGCTCGACGTGTGGGAGCGCGTGACCGAGACGGTGTCGCGCTGGGCGATCGGAGCCGCCACGATCGCCGTCATCGCCGGGACGGTGCAGGGGGGCACCGCCGCCCTGCTCGGCTCGAGCTACGCCCTCGCGCTCGGGATCATCGCGGGCCTGCTCGACCTCATCCCGAACCTCGGCGCGACGATCGCGGGCTTCATCCTCGTTCCCACGATCCTCGCCGAGGAGGGCCTCACGGACGCCGTGATCATGCTCGTCGTGATCCTCGTCTACCAGCAGCTCGAGAACAACATCCTGAGCCCGACGATCTACGGCAAGGCCGTCAACATCTCTGCGTTCTTCGTCATCCTCGGGGTGACGCTGTTCGGGGCGCTGCTCGGCGTGCTCGGGGCGCTCGTCGCCGTGCCGGTGACGGCGTCGCTCCAGATCGTCGTGCAGGAGGTGACGAAGGCGCGGCGGGCGACGGTGGCCGCCGCTCGGGCACGTCTCGAGCCTCCCCCGGGCGACGCGCCCGGTCCCGCTTCGGCCTCCTAGGAAGGACATCGACGGCGAGGCCGCCGCCGACGGATCGCCGCTCGCGATCGTGCTCGGAATCGTGCTCGACGGCATACTCGAGTCCGTCGTGATCGGGCTGACGCTGCTCGAGGGCGGCTCGGTCAGCGTGGCGATGCTCGGCGGAGTAGGGCCCGCGCGGCGGTGAGCGGTGCCGGACGACGTCCGACACCGCCCAGTCTGCGCTCACGCCGCGGCGGACCGGCCGGCCGAGCGGAGCTTGAAGGCGAAGACGACCTCGGTGATGCCGCGCGTGAGCGCGATCACGCCGACCCAGACGACCAGGAGCACGGCGCTCCGGCCCCAGTAGCCGGCCGCCCAGAAGCCGATCAGCACCTCGACGATTCCCACGATCAGCTGGACCCACCAGACGTGGATCTCGTCCTTCGTGGCGATCGCCACGATGATGTCGAAGAAACCCTTGAAGATCAGGAAGAAGCTCATCACCGCCGCCAGGGCGGCGAAGGTGTCGCCAGGGTGGATGAACGCGACGATCCCGACGCCGACGAACAGCACACCGAGCAGCCCGTGGAGGAGCTTCCACCACCCGCCGGACGCGGCGAGCAGGAAGAACTCGTTCACGCCGGCGAAGATCGCGACGATCCCGAAGAGGATCGAGATCGCGCTGACCGAGGTGTAGTCGAAGCGCAGGATGATGATCGCGACGAGGAACCAGAGGATTCCGGTGAGGAGGAAGAGCCACCAGCTCCTGGCGGCGCTCGCGATCGCTTCGCGCTCCTCGAGGTCGAACGTGGACATACGTGCCTCCGTGGGTGGGGGTCGCTCAGGAGGCATGTACGGTGTCGGCCCGACCTCTCCTCCCGGTCACGTCCGTGGCGCGCATGCGACGCAACCGCGCCGGAACGACTCGTGGCCGTCCCGGCGCGGCTGACGATCCGACCGGCTAGATGCCGAGGATCTGCTTCTTCTTGGCCTCGAACTCCTCGTCGGTGAGGATGCCCTGAGACCTGAGCTGCGCGAGCTGCTGGAGCTCCGCGGTGTAGTCGGGCTCCGCGGGCGCAGCCGCGGCCTGCTGTGCGTACGCCTGTTGCTCGTACGCCTCCTGATCCTGCTGGGCGTATCGCTGGTCCTGGCGGTGGCGCACCGCACCGGCCGTGCCTGCCACGACCGCCGTCGTGGCTGCGGCTCGAACGAGCCCGGGGCCTCGTCTTCCGAACATATGCCTCTCTCTCCCTCCTAGGCCTTCGCCTCTTCGAGCGCCCACTCGCGGGCCGCCTGGACGATGTCGTGCGGGATCCGCTCGAACGTGACGAGCTGGCCGCCCGCGTCGCGCATCGTCTGGGTGACCTTTCGTGCCCAGACGTTCTCCCAGACGAGAACGGCGGCGGACGTCTCGGGCGGGAGGTCCGCCGCGATGTCCATCAGGTCGTCCTCGTTGAAGAGCCCGCCGACCACGACGCCCGCCTTGTCGAGCCCCTCCTGCACGTCGGGGTCGAGCTCCATCAGCTCCATCGCGACAGCGTCGCCGTCGGCGTTCTTGCCGACGAACGCCACGTCGATCACGCGGATCGTGCCCGCGTCGACGAGGTCTGCGATCGCCGGAGCGATCTCGCCCCGGAACTTGTTGCCCGGAAACGCGATGACCGCGTAATCCACAGGGCCGATCTCTTCCATTGTCTCCTCTCCCTCCGCTCCGCTCCTCTACGAGGCCGCGAGCGCCTTCGCCTTGATGGCGTCGAACTCCGCCTGCGTGATCGCGCCCGAGTCGAGCAGCCCCTTGGCCCGCTCGATCTCCGCCGCCGCCCCGCCGCTGCCGGCGACGCTGCGCACGTAGTCGTCCATCTGCGCCCTCTGCGTCTGGGCTTCGTTCATGCTCCGCTGCGTCATCCCGTCGTGGTTGACGATCAGGTAGATGAAGACGCCGAGGAACGGCAGGACGATCACGAAGATGATCCACAACACCTTCGCGAATCCCGAGGTGTCGTGGCGGCGGAACACGTCCGCGAAGACCGTGATCAGAAGCCAGAACCAGATGATCCACGCGAAGAAGATGAGCATCGTCCAGAGGACGTCGAGAAATGGGTAGTCAGCGGCGATGAACAAACCTGAACCTCCTGTCTCCGAGTCGATTCCAACTCTCTCAGAACGCCGCGGTCCCTGTCGAATCCCTGCGGCGGCTCACCCGGGTGAGCCTGTCCACGAGACGGCCGTGCTCGGCATCCTCGGCGTGGTCCTGGGGCTCGTGTCCTGCGCGAGGGCGTGACGTCGCTCTGGGAGACGCGGGTCAGCCGGCCGCGGCCTGCGCGGCCCCGGCCGGATCGGCCTGCGGTGGAGGCTCCCGCAGCGCCGCCTCGATCGCCTTCGCCTCGGCGAGATCGCGCGTGATGTGGAGCGCCGCGGAGGTGAGCGGCGCGGCGAGCACCATCCCGAGCATCCCGAAGATCGCCCCGAAGCCGATCGTCACGATGAGGACGACGAGCGGATTCAGGTCGAGCGTCGCGCCGAAAGCGATCGGCTGGACGATGTTCTGGAGCAGCCCGTTCGCCAGTATCACGACCACGAGCATGATCAGCGCGCTCGTCGTCCCCTGGGCCGAGAGCGTCAGGATCACCGCGAAGGCGCCGGAGACGAACGCGCCGATGAAGGGCACGTAAGCCGTGACGAACACGACCACGGCGATCGTCCCCGCCAGCGGTACGTCGAGCACGAGCGCCGCCAGTCCGACGACGATCGCGTTGAAGGCCGCCACGTAGGTGACGCCGAGGAAGTAGCGCCGCAGCGAGCGCGTCACGTTCCCCGTGATGATCGTCGCGACCTCGTGCGGGACACCGAGATGGCGGTCGACGAAAGCCCGGACGCTCGGGCCGTCCTTCAGGAGGAAGAACGTCGAGAAGGTCGTGAACGTGAGGAAGAAGACGAGCGAGGTGAGCTCCTTGATCCCGTTGGCGACGCCCTGGAGCAGCGCCTTCCCGGTCTCGGCCGTGGAACGGGACACCTGGTCGGCCGTCGAGGAGGTGCCGCCGGCGCCCGCGTCGTTCATCCATCCCTCGACCTTGTCGAGCGCATCCGAGGCCGACGCCTTGATCTGATCCGACTGCTCGTAGATGCCGCCGAAGACCATGAGCGCGACCACGACCGCGATCGCGATCAGACCCAGCAGGACGATCGCCGCACCTGCAGCGCGCGGGACGCCGTGACGCTGGAGCGCTGTGACGAGCGGGCCGGCGACGGTCGCCAGGATCGCGCCGAGGACGACGGGGACGGTGATCGTCGAGGTGAGGCCGAGCAGCCACACGAGTCCGACGAGCAGAAGCGCGACGCCGACCAGGAACCACGCGAGGAGGCCGAGGTCCCGCAGCCACATCGGCGCCGAGAAGACGCGCGAGAGCGAGGTGGCGTCGATCTGGACGACGGTCGGGCCTTCGGGCTCCGCGGGCGCGGCGTGATCGTGATCCTTCGAGAAGCGGTCGAACAAGCCGAGCTTCACGCGTGCCATTGTCTCCCGCCTGTCGGACGATCAGCGGGGCCAACGTACTTCCGCGCCGTCGCCGCGTGACGGCCGCGGCCGAGCGTTCACCCGGGTGAAGGGACGTCCTCGTGGATGGCCCCGGCCGGGGCGCTGTTAGCGTCGATCGCGGGTTCCGAGACGTACTGGAGGAGGTTCCGCCGATGACCTTGAGGCACCCGAGCGCGCCCTCCGCGGCGAAACCCGAGCTCAGCGTCGATCCCCTCTACACGCTCGAGAGCGGTGGTATCCCGCGCCATCGCCTGCCGGCGCGCGAGATGCCGCCCGATGTGGCCTACCAGGTGATCCACGACGAGCTGATGCTCGACGGCAACGCCCGTCTCAACGTCGCCACCTTCGTCTCGACCTGGATGGAGCCGCAGGCGGAGAAGCTGATTGCCGAGTGCCTCGACAAGAACATGATCGACAAGGACGAGTACCCGCAGACGGCCGAGATCGAGTCGCGTTGCGTGGCGATCCTGAGCAATCTCTGGCACGCACCCGACCCGGGACGAGCCACGGGCTGCTCGACGACCGGCTCGAGCGAGGCGGCGATGCTCGGCGGCCTCGCGCTCAAGCGCCGCTGGCAGAAGCGCCGCGGGGCCGACGGCAAGCCGGCGGACAGGCCGAACCTCGTCATGGGGATCAACGTCCAGGTGTGCTGGGAGAAGTTCGCGAACTACTGGGACGTCGAGATGCGACTCGTGCCGATGGAGGGCGACCGCTTCCATCTGTCCGCGGACGAGGCGGTGAAGCTCTGCGACGAGAACACGATCGGCGTCGTCGCGATCCTCGGATCCACCTTCGACGGGTCGTACGAGCCGGTGAAGGAGATCTGCGACGCACTCGATCTGCTCGAGCAGGAGACGGGCCTCGACGTCCCCGTCCACGTGGACGGGGCGTCCGGCGCCTTCGTGGCACCCTTCGTCGACCCCGAGCTGGAGTGGGATTTCCGCCTTCCGCGCGTCGCCTCCGTCAACGCGTCCGGGCACAAGTACGGGCTGGTCTACCCGGGCGTGGGCTGGGTCGTCTGGCGCGACGCGGACGCCCTCCCGGACGACCTGATCTTCTGGGTCAACTATCTCGGCGACAACATGCCGACCTTCGCGCTCAACTTCTCGCGTCCCGGCGCGCAGGTCGTTGCGCAGTACTACAACTTCCTGCGCCTCGGCTTCGAGGGGTACGGGCGCGTGCAGGCGTATGCGCGCGAGGTCGCGACGCGGCTCTCGGGCAGCATCGCCGAGCTGGGCCCGTTCGAGCTGCTGACCCGCGGCGACGAGCTGCCGGTGTTCGCCTTCACGCTGAGGTCGGACGTCGACAACTACACCGTGTTCGACGTCTCGAATGCGCTTCGCGAGCGCGGGTGGCAGGTACCCGCCTACACGTTCCCGGAGAACCGCACCGACCTGGCGGCGCTGCGGGTGGTCGTCCGACGCGGGTTCACCCACGATCTCGCGGACCTGCTCGTCGCCGACCTCCGGCGTCAGCTGCCCCGCCTCGAGCGCCAGCCCGAACCGGTCCACGACGGCGCGACGGCAACCGCCTTCGCCCACTGAACGAGGAGAGAGGACATGTGCCGCTGGCTCGCATACTCGGGAACGCCAGTCCTGCTCGAGGAGCTGCTCTACAAGCCGACGCACTCGCTCATCGTCCAGAGCCTCCATTCGCGTCTCGGCGTAGAGACGACGAACGGCGACGGCTTCGGGATCGGGTGGTACGGCGAGTCGTCGACACCGGCCGTCTTCAAGAGCATCGAGCCGGCCTGGAACGACCGCAACCTCCAGGAGCTCTCGGGGCACGTGCGCTCCGGGCTCGTCTTCGCGCACATCCGCGCCTCCACCGGGACACCCGTCCAGCAGACGAACTGCCATCCGTTCCGGCACGGGCGCTGGCTGTGGATGCACAACGGCTCGATCGCGCGGTTCCACGACGTGAAGCGCGAGCTCCTGCTCGCGGTCGACCCGTCGCTCTTTCCCGACCTGGAGGGCTCGACCGACTCCGAGGCGTTCTTCTTCCTCGCGCTCACGATGGGGCTCGAGGACGATCCGCCCGCGGCGGTCGAACGCGCCGTCGGGCTGATCGAGCACGTCGGGCGGAGCAACCGCATCGAGCATCCGATCCAGATGACCGTGGCCACGACCGACGGCGACCGCGTCTGGGGATTCCGCTACTCGAGCGAGGGCAGGTCGCGATCGCTCTACTTCTCGACTCTGGTGGCGACATTGCGCGCCCAGTATCCGGACAACCCCGTGCTCCAGGGGCTCTCCGACGAGTCGAGGCTCGTCGTGTCCGAGCCGTTGGGCGACCTCGAGGGCGCGTGGAACGAGGTCCCGGAGTCGAGCTACGGGGTCGTCCAGGAGGGACAGGACGAGCTCCACCCGTTCACGCCGCGACCGCCCGCCTAGACCACTTGGTCAAGCGCCGGGTCGCACCGCCGCGGCGTAGAGGCGCATGACGTCGGCCGGGGCCGCCCCGCGGCGAAGCTGGTCGGCCATGAACCGCATCGGCCCGTCGACGTGGTGGAAGAAGGCCTTGTAGCCGGCGCAGAGGTAGTTGAGCCCGGGCTCGCCGTCCGGGGTCGATATGAAGCGGTCCTTGGGGCAGCCGCCGTGGCAGGCGAAGCGGACGTCGCACTCGACGCAGTACCGCGGGAGCATCTCGCGCTTGTCCAGGCCGAAGCGCTGCTGTTGCTGGGAGGCGACGAGCTCGAGCATGTGCGTCTCACGGATGTTTCCGAGGAGGTGGCGCGGCTCGACGAAGTGGTCGCACGAGTAGAGGTCGCCGGTGTGCTCGAGCGCGAGCGCGAGGCCGCAGGTCTCCGAGTGGATGCAGAGGCTCGGCTGCTCCCCGACCCAATTCGCGAGCGTCACGTCGAACATCTGCACGTAGATCTCGCCGACGTCGCGGCGCACCCATTCCTCGAAGACGTCGATCAGGAAGCGCCCGTACTGCACCGCGGTGACCGAGCGGCCGGTGACGCGGTCGCCCTCCTGCACGTAGAGCGGCCGGTCGCGCCACGACGTCCAGGGCACAGTCCCGTCCTCGTCGGCCTCGCTCACGCGCTCGACGATCGGGATGAACTGGACGAAGCGTGCGCCGCACTCGTCGCGCAGGAAGCGGTAGACCTCTTCGCCGTGAGCCGCGTTCGCGGCGTGGATCGTGGTCAGCGCGTTCCACTCGACTCCGGCCCGGCGTAGGTGACCGAGCCCCCGCATGACCTGGTCGAACGACCCCGCGCCGCCCTTGTCGACGCGGTAGGCGTCGTGCAGCTCTCGTGGTCCGTCGATCGAGATCCCGACGAGGAACTCGTGCTCATGGAAGAACGCCGCCCACTCCTCGTCGAGGAGCGTCCCGTTCGTCTGGATCGTGTGCTCCGCGCGCTGCCCCGGCCGCAGGTAGCGCTCCGTGAGCTCCACTGCGCGGCGGAAGAAGTCGAGGCCCATCAGGGTCGGCTCGCCGCCCTGCCAGGCGACCGTGACCACGGGCGCGCGCGCGTGGGCCTCGACCAGCTGGCGAACGTACGTCTCCAGCAGTTCGTCTGCCATCCGAAGCCGCGAGCCCGGGTAGAGCAGCTCCTTCGAGAGGAAGAAGCAGTACGCGCAGTCGAGATTGCAGACCGCGCCGGTCGGCTTCGCGAGCAGGTGGAAGGACTCGGGAGCTGTCGTGGACGCCGTCATCCCGGAATCGCGAGCAGGTTGCCGACCGCGAGCGAGAGGTGGCCGCCCAGCGCCGCCGATGCTGTGATCGCGAGCTCGGGCAGCGAGCCGGCAAGGCCGAGCAGCAGCATTCCGCCGACGGCCTCGCCGAGCGCGAAGCGGTCGTCGAGGACGTCCGTCGCCTCGGAGAGGAAGGCGCCGGCGACCCAGGTCGCGACCCCTGCCAGCGCGAAGACGAGGACGAGCGCCGGTGTTCCCCAGGAGCTCATGCTCGGCTACTGGCGGGCCATGGCGATGCGCAGCCGCTCCTCCGGCGAGATCAGGTGGTCCGCGTCCTCGGCGTCCTCGCCCAGGTCGATCTGCACCCAGTCGATCGTGCCGGTGAACCGGCTCGACTCGAGGTCGTAGTCGTCGCTCACCGTCGTGCCCGTCTCGTGCCCGACGTCCGCCGTCTCGTCGGCCGAGAAGATCAGCGGCTGCGTGTGCTCGACCCGGCCCTCGGCGACGCTCTGGCCGTCGACGTAGAGCGTCACGCCGCCGCCCTTCGCGAGGCCGCCTCCGTCGTAGGTGAACTCCATCCGCACCTGGTGCTTGCCCTCGGGCACTTGGCCGTCGGCCGCCACCTTGAAGCGTTGGACGCCGAAGAAGCTGTAGCAGTAGGTCGGCCGCCCATCGTGGAGGTAGAGCGACCAGCCGCCGAACGCGCCTCCCTGGGCAACGAGGACGCCGCTCGCGCCGCCCTCGCGGACGACGATCTCCGCCGTCACGGCGTGCGACTTGTTCTTGATGTTGACGAGCGAGCTCTCGCTCAGCCTGCCCATGCCGGAGAAGAGCAGCTGTGAACCGCCCTTGATCAGCGTCGGCCGCCCCGCGGTCTCGGCGTCGAGGCGCTCGACGCGGCGGTCGTCGAGCGGAAGCACGTTGTACTTCCGCGCCTCCTCGAGGAACAGCTGCTGGAGCTCGGCGAGCTTCTCGGGCTGCTCGGCGGCGAGGTCCCTGGCCTGCGTCCAGTCCGTGTTCGTGTCGTACAGCTCCCAGACGTCCTCCTCGAGCGACGGCAGCGTCGGGCTCATCACCCACGGGGTCGAGTGCCGTGTCACGGCCGTCCAGCCCTCGTGGTAGATGCCGCGGTTGACGAACATCTCGAAGTACTGCGTCGTCCGCTGCTCCGCCGCGGAGGGGTCTTCGAACGTGTACGCCATGCTCACGCCCTCGATCGGCCGCTGCTCGACGCCGTGGACGACCTTCGGCTCGGGGACGCCCGCCACCGCGAGCACCGTCGGGGCGATGTCGATCACGTGGTGGAACTGGGTGCGAACCTCGCCCTTCGCGCCGAAGCCGCGCGGCCAGTGGACGACGGTGCCGTTGCGGGTTCCGCCCCAGTGCGAGGCGACCTGCTTCGTCCACTGGTACGGCGTGTCGAGCGCATGCGCCCAGCCGACCGCGTAGTGGTTGTACGCGTGCGGGGTGCCGAACGCGTCGATGTTCCCGGCCATCATCTCGACCGTCTCCATGTGCGCGGCGCCGTTCAGCATGAAGTACTCGTTGAAGGTCCCGTTGGTCGTGCCCTCGGCGCTCGCGCCGTTGTCTCCGACGATGTAGTAGACGAGCGTGTCCTCGAGCACGCCCAGGTCGTCGAGCGCGTCCACGAGCCGCCCGATGTGGTGATCCGTGTGCTCGAGGAAGCCCGCGTACACCTCCATCTGCCGCGCGAGCACGGGTTTGAGGTCGTCGTCCATCTCGTCCCAGGCGGGAATCTCGGTCGGCCGGGCCGTCAGCTCCGCATCGCCGGGGATCACGCCGAGCTCCTTCTGCCGCTCGAAGATCCGCTCGCGAAGCGCGTCCCAACCGTCGTCGAACGTCCCCTTGTACTTCTCCGACCACTCCGGCGGAACGTGGTGCGGCGCGTGCGTCGCACCAGGGGCGAAATAGGCGAAGAACGGCTTGTCGGGCATGAGGGCCTTCTGCTGGCGCACCCACTTGATCGCCTTGTCCGCGAGGTCTTCCGTCAGGTGGTAGCCCTCCTCCGGCGTCCGGTCGGGCTCCACGGGGATGGTTCCCTCGTAGAGGGCCGGGTACCACTGGTTCGCCTCGCCGCCGATGAACCCGTAGAAGTACTCGAACCCGCCGCCGGGGCTCGGCCACCGGTCGAACGGGCCCATCGGGCTCGTCTCCCAGACGGGCACCTCGTGGCACTTGCCGAACTGCGCGGTCGAATACCCGTTCAGCCGCAGCGTTTCCGCGAGCGGCGCGCAGGTGTTGGGGCGAATCGAGCTGTACCCGGGCGCCGAGGTCGCGAGCTCGGTGATACCGCCCATGCCGACCGTGTGGTGGTTCCGACCCGTCAGGAGGGCCTGCCTGGTCGGCGAGCACAGCGCGGTCGTGTGGAAGCGGTTGTACTTCAGGCCGCCGGCGGCGAGGCGCTCCGCGGTCGGCGTCGAGCACGGGCCGCCGAATGCGCTCGAGGCGGCGAAGCCGGCGTCGTCGATCAGCACGACGAGGACGTTGGGGGCTCCGGCAGGCGGTCGCAGCGGCTCGATCGCCGGGAAGGTCGCCGCGGGATCCCTGGCGTCCAGGATCGTAGGCCCGGGCTCGTCGCGGTCCGGCACGGGAAGGATCGAACGGTCGCCGGCGTCGCTCATGGTCGTGTGCCTCCTGGGAGTCGGGAGTTGGAGTGGGCGAGGGTGTCACGCGGGCGCTTCTCGCGGCGTCACGGACGGCGGCGACGTCGGCGGCGCGGGTGTGTCGGCGGCGTCCTCCGCGCGGTAGGCGGCACGCAGCGCCTCCTCCTCGTCCTTGCGCGGGAAGACGAAGAAGACGAGCGACATCCCGACGAGCACCGCGACGAGAGCCGCCGTGTACGCCCACTGGTCGCCGTCGAGGAACGACTGCTTGGCGGCCGCGAGGATCTGGTCGGCGTTGGCCGGGTGCTTCGCGGCGAGGTTCTCGGCGCTCGCGAACGACAGCTGCAGCTGGGCCTGCGTCGAGTCGGTGACGTGCGTGCCGGACCCCGCGATCGCCGCGCCCATCGCGGAGGCATAGCCTGCCGTCAGGAGCGCGCCGAAGACCGACGTCATCAGCGCGCCGCCGAGGTCGCGCTGCAGGTCGGCCGTCCCCGACGCCATGCCGACCCGCGTCACCGGCACGGACCCGGTCAGCGAGTTCGAGGACGGCGTCCCGGCGAGGCCGACGCCCGCACCGAGGAAGCAGAGTGGCAGCGCCACCTTCCAGTACTGCGCATCCTCGCCCCAGAGCAGGAGCATGCCCGCGAACGAGAGCAGGATCAGCGCCTGCCCGGCGAGGAGCGTCAGTCGGGAGCCGTGCGACTCGACGAGCTTCGCCGAGCGCGGTGCGACGAGCACCATGAAGAGGACCGCGGGGAGGATCGACGCGCCGGCCTCGATCGTCGAGTAGCCGAGGACGTTTTGCAGGTACTGCTGGTTGACGAACGCCGCGCCCATCAGCGAGCCGAAGACGATGATCCCCGCGAGCGCGGCCACCCAGAAGGTCGTGCGCGACGCGATGCGGAGGTCGTAGAGCGGGTTCTCCGCGCGCCGCTGCCGCAGGACGAAGGCGATCGCCGCCGCGACGGCGACGATCAGCAGCGTCACCGCCAGCGTCCCCTCGTTCGGCACGGGCATGAAGTTGATCGCCATGATCAGCGACCCGACGAGCACGACGGAGAGGATTCCGCCGAGGTTGTCCACGGGCTCGGTCGCCTCGTTCACGTTGGCCGGGACGAACCGGATCGCCATGAACAGCGCGACGGCGACGAGCGGCAGGGTGACGAGGAACACGGAGCTCCAGTCGAACTGCTCGAGGAGCGCGCCGGAGACGAGCGGGCCGAGCGCGGCGATTCCGCCGCCGAGCGCCGACCAGAGCGCGATCGACTTCGTCCGGGCGGGGCCAGCCCAGAGCGCCGTGATCAGCGCCAGCGTCGTCGGGTACGCGAGGCCCGCCGAGATCCCACCCACGACGCGCGCGGCGAACAGCACCGTGTCCGACGGCGCAAAGCCCGCGACGAGCGACGCCGGGACGGAGAGGCACAGCCCGATCACGATCATCAACTTGCGCCCGTAGCGGTCGCCGATCGCTCCGAGCCAGATCACCGACGCGGCGAGCCCGAGCGAGTAGCCGACCGCGACGAGGTTCAGCATCGTCTGCGAGGAGTCGAACGACTCGCCGATGTCGGGGAGCGCGACGTTCGCGACGGAGAGATTCAGGTTGGCGACGGCCGCGACGAGGATCAGCGCGGCCAGGACGAGCCCGCCCCGCTCGGGCGAGGTCGACGCGCCGGCGCCGGGGGTCGACGGCCGGTCGGAGACGCCGCGTTCGGCCATCGTCCGATCCTCCCACCCGAAACCACGTCCTTCGCCGGCGTGAGTCGGGGTTCACCCGGGTGAAGCGACGGCTTCGGCCGCGGCGGCGGTTCACCCGGGTGGCCCGCGAGCGCCCGTGGGAAACGCTCCGGCGGGAGGATTACGCTCCGCTTCGGATGTCCGACGCCGCGGTCACGCTCGCCCCGCCCTCGAAGCAGCGTCGCGTCCTCAAGATCGTCTCGTGGGTGGTCGGGCTGGTCCTCCTGCTCGTCGTCCTCCACTTGCTCGGTGTCGACGTCTGGGGCTGGCTGACGCAGCTGTGGGACACGGTGAGCGAGATCTCACTGCTGTACATCGTCCTCGGCTGCATCTTCCAGTGCGCGCAGACGATGCTCACCGCCCTCGGCTGGTACGGGATCCTGCGCTACGCCTATCCCGGCGGCGTGACGTACATGCCGGTGCTCGCCGCATACGCAGCCGGCGTCGCGCTCAACAACTTCCTGCCGGCGAACATCGGAACTTTCGTGACGCTCGTGATGTACGTCGCGATCGTCCGTGGCTCGACGTTCCCGGGAATCCTCGCCGGCTACGTCGTCCAGAAGATCTTCTACATGATCATCGGGACCCTGATCTACGTGTACCTCTTCACGCAGGTCACGGGCTCGTTCGACTTCCAATTCGGCGACGAGCGCGATGCGATCGTCGACCATCTTGTCCTGAGCCTCGGGATCCTCGCGGGGGGCCTCTTCCTCATCGTGTTGCTGTTGCGGATCTTCTGGCGCTGGGTGAAAGAGATGTGGGCGAGGGCGAAGAAGGGCGCCGCGATCCTCGGCGACCTGCGCGCCTACGTGAAGCTCGTGCTGCTTCCCCAGGTCGGCGGCTACGCAGCGAAGGTGCTCGTGATCATCGTCTTCCTCGCCGCGTACTCGATCCCCGTCACGTTCGGCTCGGTGATGAGCGTGCTCGGCTCGAACCAGCTCGCGAACATCCTCTCGTTCACGCCCGGGGGTGTCGGCGTCAACCAGGCGTTCAACACGTTCGCGCTCGACAGCTACACGGACTCGACCACGGCGACCGCCTACTCCATCGGCCAGCAGCTGATCACGACCGCCTTCAACGTGGGCTTCGCCGTCGTTCTCGTCTGCCTGGTCTTCGGCTGGAGCGGCGGCTCGAAGCTCGTGAGGGACTCGTACACGGACGCGAAGGTGAAGGCGAGCGAGATGAAGTCGAGCCGGGGGAAGACGCTCGAAGGGGCCGAGGAGACGTCCGAGCCGGACGCCACGGCCTGAAGCCTGCGTCCGTCAGGCGCGCCGCGCGCCGAGCTGACGCCGCCAGCGGATCTCGGGCGCAGGGCGGGCCTCGGCGGAAGGCTTCACCTTTGTTCGCTGCGTCGCGAACCAGCCGGCGTAGCGCTCGGCGAGCGGAGCGGCCGTCAGGCCGTGGAGCAGCACGGAGAGCCCGACCGTGACGAAGACGGCGGTCATCACCTGCTCCGCGTGCGTCACGCCACCGTCCTCCTCGAGCATCAGCGCGAAGACGATCGACGCGAGCCCGCGCGGGCCGAACCACCCGAGGAAGCTCACGGTCTGACGGCGCATGCCCGTGCCGACGAGCGCCGCGGCGACGGGGGCCATGCGGATCACGGTCAGGCTGAGCAGCGCGTAGAGGCCGACCGCGAAGGTCAGGTGGCCGAGGGCGGGGCCGAGCAGGACCGCGCCGAAGACGACGAACGTCACCGCGCCGAGGATCTCCCCGGTCTCCTCGATCAGGTGGCCCACCTCGCCGACCGCGTCGCGTCGCAGCGCCTGGAAGGCGACGCCCCCGACGAAAGCCGCGATGAAGCCGGAGCCGCCGATCGGGTGGGCAATCCCCCAGGCAAGGGCGGCGGCGGCGAACGGGACGATCTCGAGCCAGTCGCTCTCGGCGTGCGCGGCGCGCCCGGCGACGATCAGCGCCGCGGCCCCGGCCGCGCCGCCGATCGCGCCGGCGAGCGCTCCGTACCCGATCTGCTCTGCGACCACCCGGAGGGCGGACGCCGCGCCGAGCCTGTCGGACTCGACGCTCGCGACTGCCAGCACGACGAGGAAGAGCGGGACGCAGATACCGTCGTTGAGGCCGCTCTCGACGTTGAGGCTCTGCCGCACCCGGGACGGCAGCCGTGGGAGCATGACGACCGCCTGGCCGAGGGCAGCGTCGGTGGGGGCGAGGATCACGGCGAGGAGGAGCGCCTCGGCCCAGCCGAGGTCTCCGAAGAGCGGCAGCGCGAGGACGAAGCCGAGGACGATCGTCAGCGGCAGGCCGATGCCGAGCAGGCGGGCGGGGACGGCGGCCTCGCCGCGGAGCGCGCGAAGATCGATCCGCGAGGCGTCGGAGAACAGCACGACCGCGAGCGTCGCCTCCGCCAGCGTCTGCACGTCGTCGCCGAGCGGGCTCAGGTCGATGAAGCCGAGCACCTCGGTGCCGAACAGCAGGCCGCACGCCGTGAAGACCATCGGCGCCGTCAAGGAGGTGCCGGAGATGCGTCCCGAGACGGCCGCGTACGCGAGCAGCGCAACGGCGACGCTCGCAAGGGCCCAGTCCACCGCGCGAGCCTATGTCACCGGATGCGCCCCCCGGGCTGCGTTCACCCGGGTGATCGTGCCGCGCATTGACGCGGCCCCGGCCTCGCGGGAACATGCTCTCGCGATGGGCCCACGGAGGGACGGGTACCGATGACCGAGCATGCGGTGCGCACGCCTGCGTCCGTGACGCGGTGGCAGCCGGAGCGTCCGCGGTTCCGGCCGTTGCACCTCCTGCGCACGTGGCTGTTCTCTGCGATCGCGCTCGTCGTCGCGGCGTGGCTCCTCCCGGGCGCCGAGGTGAACGGCTTCGCCGGCGCCCTGGCCGCCGCGGCGGTCATCGCCGTCCTGAACGCGATCCTGCCTCCGCTCGTCGCCGCCTTGCGGCTGCCCTTCATGCTCGTTCTCGGCTTCCTGCTCGTCCTCGTGCTCGACGCACTGATGCTGCTCGCGGCCGACGACCTGACGAACGGCGACCTGAGCGTCGACGGCTTCTGGTGGGCCCTGCTCGTCGCGCTCGTGACAGCCGCCGTGACCCTCGTGCTCGAGGTCGTGGCCGGCGTCGACGACGACAGCGAGTTCTCGTTCCGCGTCATCCAGCGGATCGCGCGGCGGACCGGCGAGCCGACGTACACCGACGCCCCGGGGATCGTCTATCTCGAGATCGACGGCCTCGCGCTGCCGGTCCTGCGACGCGCGATGCGGGACGGCAACGCTCCCAACATGGCCCGCTGGGTCGCCGAGGACGGCTACCAGCTGAGCCGCTGGGAGACAGACCTCTCGTCCCAGACCGGTGCGAGCCAGGCGGGAATCCTCCTCGGCTCGAACATGGACATCCCCGCCTTCCGCTGGGTGGACAAGGCGACCGGCACGGTGATGACCTGCTCGGCGCCCGCGGACTGTGCCGAGATCGAGCGTCGCGTCGCGACCGACAAGGGCCTGCTGATGAACGGCGGCGCGAGCCGCGGCAATCTGCTCTCCGGCCAGGCGGACGAGGTCATCCTGACCGTGAGCCGGATCGAGGCGGAGAAGAAGGCAAACCCCGGCTACCGGACGTTCTTCGCGAACGGCTTCAACGTGACGCGCGTGCTCGTGCTGTTCGTGTGGGAGGTGATCCTCGAGTGGACCGCCGCGCTGCGCGCGATCCGGCGGGACGTGCGCCCGCGGGGCCATCGCGGCGGGATCTACCCGTTCATGCGGGCGGCGATGTGCATCGTCGTCCGCGATCTGATCGTCCAGTCGGTGGTGACGGACATGATGAAGGGGCGGCCAGCGGTGTATGCGACGTTCTCCAGCTACGACGAGGTCGCCCATCATTCGGGGCTCGAGCGGGCCGACACGCTCGAGGCGCTGCGCAAGCTCGACCAGCAGTTCGGGCGCATCGACCGTGCCCGTCGCTTCGCCCCGCGGCCCTACGAGATCGTCGTCCTCTCCGACCACGGGCAGACGCAGGGGGCGACGTTCAAGCAACGGAACGGCTACGGCCTGGACGAGCTCGTGCAGCGCTCGCTCGAGTCCGCCGACGTCACGGCGCTCGCGAGTGGGGACGAGCACGACCGAGCGGTGGGCACCGCGTTCGGCGAGGCAACGGGACGCCCGCCCAAGGAGAAGCGGGCGAAGAACGACGTCTCGGGAGAGGACGTCGTCGTGTTGGCGTCGGGCAACCTCGGGCTCGTCTACCTGATGGACGAGCCGCGCCGACTCACCCGCGAGGAGATCGACAAGAGGCATCCGCGGTTGCTGCCCGCGCTCGCGGCGCACCCGCACATCGGCTGGCTACTCGTCCGATCGGCCGACGACGGCGCCGTCGTGCTCGGGGGCGCGGGAGCGCACTACCTCGCCGATGGTCGGGTGGAAGGCCAGGACCCGCTGGCGTCGTTCTCGCCGAACGCGCCGGGTCATCTCCTGCGGACGGACGGCTTCTCGAACGTGGCCGACATCATGGTCGGCTCGTTCTACGACCCGGACGTCGACGAGGGTTGCGCGTTCGAGGAGCTGATCTCGTTCCACGGCGGCCTCGGCGGGCCGCAGACGGAGCCGTTCATCCTCCATCCCGGCGGCCTGCCGCTCCCCGACGAGCCGATCATCGGCGCCGCACAGGTCAACGAGGTGCTGCGCAGATGGCGCGAGCAGCCCCGCGATTCCTCCGCCGAGACGATCCCGACCACGGAGGTGACCACGTGACGGCCGCACCCGAACCTGCCGCGAAGGTCTCGCGCACGCGCATCATCCTCGCGCGCGTGCTCGTCGTGATCGGCGTGATCCTCGTCGTCGTCAGCCTGCTCTCGAACTGGGTGAAGCGCGAGGCGCTCGACAAGGAGACATTCGCCTCGACCTCGCAGGAGCTGATCGCGCATCCCGCGATCCAGAACCAGCTCGCCCAGACGATGGTCGAGCAGCTGTACGCGAACGTCGACGTCTCTGCGCAGCTCGAGCAGAAGCTCCCGCCGAACCTCCAGGCGCTGTCGGGGCCGATCGCCGGGCTCTCCCGCGAGCTCATCGACCGCGCGGCGGTCGAGCTGCTGCAGCGCCCGCGCGTCCAGAGCCTCTTCGTGAACGCCGCCTCGCTCGCGCAGTCCCAGACCGTCCGCGTGCTCGAGGGCGACACGACCCGGCTGCAGACGACCGGCGGGAACGTGGTGCTCGACCTGCACCCGCTCGTCCAGCGCCTGGGAGATCGGTTCGGCTTCCTCGCCAACGCCTCGGGGCAGCTCCCGCCGGACGCGGGTCGCATCGTCCTGCTCCAGTCCGACCAGCTGAACACGGCCCAGAACCTCACGCAGGCCCTGAAGAGCGTCGCTGACTGGATCTGGGTCCCGGCGCTCCTCGCGTGGGCGCTCGCCCTCTGGCTCGTCCCCGGTCGCCGCCGCAAGGAGGTGCGCGCGATCGCGATCGGCTGGATCGTCGCGGGCATCGCCCTCCTCGTGATCCGCAGAGTCGCCGGGTCGTACCTCGTCGACAACCTGACGGACTCCGACAGCGTGCGCCCGGCGCTCAGCGCCTTCTGGAACATCCTCTCCGACGGGCTCAAGGAGGCCGCCTGGGCGGTCGTGGTCATCGGCATCATCGGCACCCTCGGCGCCTGGGTAACCGGCGAGGGGACGCGCGCCGCCGGGACACGACGCTGGCTCGGGCCGTGGCTTGCCCGCCCTGGCCTCGCGTGGGGCGTGTTCGCGGCCGTGCTTCTGCTCGTGATCTGGGCGCTCCCGCTGCAGCGGTTCCTGATCGCGGCGATCCTCGCCGTGCTCGCCTGTGCCGGGTTCGAGGTCGCGCGGCGCCAGGCCGTCGCCGAGTACGAGGCCGAGGGCGGCGAGGCCGCACGGCCGCAGCTCTCGATGCCGTTCCGCCGGCGGGCGGCGACCGAGCAGACGACGCAGGTCGAGGAGCTCGAGCGCCTCGCGCGCCTGCGGTCGGACGAGCTGCTCACCGAGGAGGAGTACGCCGCCGCGAAGGGGCGCTTGCTCGGGGCGGGGACGTCGGGTTAGAGCTCGAGGGCCTCGCCCGGCGCGAGCACGCGGACGTCGACCCCGGGCGCCTCGCGGGCGGCCGCCTCGACGAACGTCGCCTGCGGCTCGGCGAGGAACGCCGGCTGCCGGCGGAGCCCCAGGTGCACCGGGGCGTACGTGCCCCAGTGGATGGGGACGGCGATGCGCGGGCGGAGCAGCGCAAGCGCCTCGGCGCCCTGCTCGGGATCCATGTGCGCGCCGCGGCCGAGCGTCGGCCCCCAGCCCCAGATCGGGATCAAGGCGAGGTCCAGCTCCGGCACGAGCCCGTCCATCTCGGGGAAGAGCGCCGTGTCGCCGGGAAAGTAGATGCGGCGCGAGCCGCGCACCGCATAGCCGAGGGCCGGCGCGCGCTCCGGATACGGCGGCCTCGAGCCGTCGTGCGCCGCGAACGTCGCCTCGACCTCGACCGCGCCGATCGCGAGCGTCTC
>NZ_DATMBZ010000110.1:0-17830 GCF_035558935.1 Gaiella sp.
CGGGCCTGCGGGCGATGGCGATGGGCACCGACTTCGACGCCGAGGAGCTCGGCTTCATGGCACCGCAGCGGGTTCCGGTAGAGGCTCTCGAGGCGGGCGAGGTCGGCTACGTCGTGACCGGGCTCAAGGACGTCTCGCGCCTGCGCGTCGGCGACACGCTGACGACGCGCCGCGCCGGGGCGGCGTCACCGCTGCCCGGCTACAAGGACGTCAAGCCAATGGTCTTCGCCGGGCTCTTCCCGACCGACTCGGACGACTACCCCGAGCTTCGCGACGCCCTCGAGAGGCTCAAGCTCAACGACGCCGCGCTGTTCTACGAGCCGGAGACGTCACAGGCGCTCGGGTTCGGCTTCCGCTGCGGGTTCCTGGGTCTTCTCCACATGGAGATCGTTCGTGAGCGGCTCGAGCGGGAGTTCGACCTCGACCTGCTCGTGACCGCGCCGAACGTCGCCTATCAGGTCAAGGAGAAGAACGGCGAGTGGGTCGAGGTCCACAACCCGGCGGACATGCCGCGCGACCCCGAGGAGGTACAGGAGCCGTACGTTCGCGCGCAGGTCATCGTGCCGAAGGACTACGTCGGCGCGGTGATGGAGCTCTGCACCGAGCGACGCGGTCGTTTCGACCACATGGAGTATCTCTCCGAGACGCGCGTCCTGCTCACGTACGAGCTGCCGCTCGGGGAGATCGTCTACGACTTCTACGACCAGTTGAAGTCCAGGACGCGGGGGTATGCGAGCTTCGACTACGACGTTGCAGGCTTCCGTGACGGCGAGCTCGCCCGGGTCGACGTCCTCGTCGGCGGCGAGCAGGTCGACGCGCTGTCGCTGATCGCCCACCGTGACGCCGCGTACGAGCGCGGCAAGCTGCTCGTCGAGCGGCTGCGCGAGGAGATCCCGCGACAGATGTTCGACGTGCCCATCCAGGCAGCGATCGGCTCGCGCGTCATCGCGCGCGAGACGGTCAAGGCGAAGCGCAAGGACGTGCTCGCGAAGTGCTACGGCGGCGACATCACCCGCAAGCGAAAGCTGCTCGAGAAGCAGAAGAAGGGCAAGAAGCGGATGAAGCAGGTCGGCGGCGTCGAGGTGCCGCAGGAGGCGTTCCTCGCCGTCCTCAACCTCGACGGCGAGAAGAAGCGGTGAGCCGCACGCTCGTCTGACCATGAGCGGCGTCCGGCACCTCTACGTCCACCTGCCGTTCTGCGCCCACCGCTGCGGCTACTGCGACTTCGTGACCGCAGTGGGCCGCGTCGGGGAGCACGGGGCGTACGCGGAGGCGATCGTGGGGGAGCTCGAGCGAGAGCGCCGGCGCCTCGCGCCCGACGTCGAGACCGTGTTCGTGGGCGGGGGGACGCCGACGTTCACGGAGCCCGCGGCGCTCCGGCGCGTGCTCGCCGCGCTCCCGGACGCCGACGAGCTGACCGTCGAGGCGAATCCCGAGACCGTGACGCCGGCGCTCGCTGCGGTGCTGCGCGAGGTCGGCGTGACACGCGTCTCCGTCGGCGCGCAGTCGTTCGACGAGAGGCTGCTCGAGGTGCTCGAGCGCGTTGCCGGCCCAGACGACGTCCGGCGCGCGGTTCATACTCTCCGTGATGCCGGTTTCGACAACATCTCACTCGATCTCGTCTACGGGATCCCGGGCCAGAGCGCCGCCGACCTCGAAGCGGATCTCGCGAGCGCCCTTGCGCTCGAGCCCGAGCACCTTTCCTGCTACGAGCTCGAGGCGAAGCCGGGGACGCGGTTCACACATGCACACGGCGCCGAGCTCGCCCGCCAGGCGGAGGCGATGGAGGGCTACGCCGAGCAGGTCGTGGAGACGCTGACCGGCGCCGGCTACCGCTGGTACGAGACGGCCAACTTCTGTCGAAAGGCGGAGGGAGAGCGCGAGCTCCGCGCGCAACACAACCTGGCGATCTGGCGCGGCGCCGATTACCTCGGCATCGGCGTCGGGGCGGTGTCGACGCTCGGGAGCGAGCGGCGGCGGAACGCACCCTCCGTCGGGCGCTACGTGACGGCGCTCGCGGCCGGCAAGGACCCACCCCGCGAGGTCGAGCTCCTCGACGAAGGCACCCGCGCGGTCGAGCTGCTGATGCTCGGGCTCCGGCTCGACGAGCCGTTCGCGATCGACGAGAGCGGTGTCGCGGGCGTCGTCGATCGCGATGCGCTCGACCGGCTGGTCGATCGCGGGCTGGTCGAGCGGCGGAACGGGTCCGTGCTGCTCAGCCCGCGCGGACGCCTCCTGGGGGGTGCGGTGACCGCGGAGCTGCTGGCCTAGCGGCATCCCTTACGTGGCCTGGGATCGCCCGGCCTCGCGGCTACCATCGATCCGTGGAGCTCACCCCGCGGAAGCTCGAGGTCCTGCGGCGGGTGGTCGAGGAGTACGTGGCGACCGGACAGCCCGTCGGCTCGAAGGTGCTCGTCGAGCGCCCGGGACTCGACGTGTCGTCGTCGACCGTGCGCAGCGAGCTCTTCGAGCTCGAGGCGATCGGGCTCCTGACGCATCCTCACACCTCTGCCGGGCGCGTCCCCACGCAGAGCGGCTTCCGCGTGTACACCGAGAAGCTCGTGGGTGCGATCGACGGCCGGCCGGCGCCATTCCCGCTCGACCTGACCGCGATGCGCAACGAGCTCGAGGAGGCGTTGCGCCGCACGACCGACGCCCTCTCCGAGACGACGCATCTGCTCGCTCTCGTCTCGGCGCCCGCGCTCGAGGCAGCCGCCGTCCGGCACGTCGAGGTCCTGCAGCTCCAGCCGAAGGTCGTCATCGTCGTGGTCATCACGGCATCGGGCGCCGTCTCCAAGCGCGTCTTCGAGCTCGAGGCCGACGTCGACTCGGGGCTCGTCGACTGGGCGCGCGCGTACCTCGACGAGACGATCGTCGGCAAGCGCGCGAGTGGGAGCGTCGTCCGCCGAGCGTTCGAGGATCCCGGGCTCTCGCTCAGGGAGCGGACGTTCCTCGAGACCCTGCGGCCGGTGTTCGCGGACGTCGTGGCCAGCGCGACCGAGTTGTACGTCGGCGGCGCGGCCGGCCTGCTCGGCGATGCGACCGGCGCCGACCTCGAGGCGTGCCAGCGGCTGCTCGAGGTGCTCGAGCGCCGTGCAGCGGTGCTCGGCCTTCTCCAGGAGGCGCTCGACCCGAAGCGCCCCGTGGTGAGAGTCGGGCCGGAGCTCGAGGGCGAGGAGCTCGAGGGCGCGTCGTACGTCGGCGCGACCTACGGTCTGCCCAACCGCTCGCTCGGAGCCGTCGGCCTGCTCGGCCCGCTGCGCATGGACTACGAGAAGGCGATCCGCTCGGTTCGCGCCGCCGCCTACGAGCTGTCGCGGCTCGCCGAGGACGTGTACGGGACGCCGTGATGGCGACGACCGAGTCTGACTACTACGAGCTCCTCGGGGTCGCGCGCGACGCGAGCCACGCCGAGATCAAGCGAGCGTTCCGCCGCCTCGCTCGCGAGCTGCATCCCGACGTGAGCGGCGAGCCCGACGCGGATCGACGCTTCCGCGCCGTCGCCGAGGCATACGAGGTGCTGTCCGACCCCGAGCGCCGGCGCGCCTACGACCGCTTCGGTCACGCGGGCGTCCGCGGCGGCTTCGGCCCGATGGACGCCGACTTCGGCAGCCTCTCGGACGTCTTCGCGGCGTTCTTCGGCGAGACGCTCTTCGGGCAGGGACCGCGCACGGGGCCGCGGCCGACGCGCGGCCCGGACGTCGCGGCGCAGGTCGAGATCGACCTCGCCGACGCGGCGCGCGGGATCTCCCTCGATGTGGGCGTCCGCGTTGCGAGGAGCTGCGAGGCCTGCGACGGCTCGGGCGCTGCGCCCGGGACGTCGCCGATTTCCTGTCCGGGGTGCGGCGGCTCGGGGGTCGTGCAGCAGGTCTCGCGCACCGTCCTCGGCCAGATCGTCAGGTCGGGGGCGTGCCCCCGGTGCGACGGCAGTGGCCGGATCGTCGAGACGCCATGCGAACGGTGCGAGGGAGACGGCCGCATCCTCGAGGATGTCCCACTCGAGCTCGATGTCCCCGCCGGAATCCACGACGGCCAACGGATTCGCGTCCGCGGCGCCGGGCACGCGGGCACCCTGGGCGGTCCGCCCGGCGACGTCTACGTGACCGTGCGCGTCCGTCCGCTCGAAGGAGTGGAGCGGGACGGCGACGATCTGCACGTCCGCGCGTCGCTGACGATGACGGAGGCCGCGCTCGGGGCGACGGTCAACGTGCCGACGACGGACGGTCCGCTCGAGGTGGAGCTCGCCCCCGGGACGCAGCCGGGGACGGTGCACACCGTGTCGGGACGCGGTATGCCGTCGCTCGAGACCGGGAGGCGGGGCAGTCTGCGCGTCCACGTGGACGTGCGAATCCCGACGCACCTGAGCGCCGACCAGCGCGCCGAGCTGCTGCGGCTGGAGAACCAGCTGGGCGCGAACGCGTACCGCGACGACGACGACGGATTCCTCGGGCGGCTGAAGAGCGCCTTCCGTTGAGCGTCGCCGACCGGCGGTCGGCGCTCGTCGTGGTGGCAACCGAGGCCGAGCCGGTCGTCGCCGAATGGCGCCTCCGCTACCACCGCCACTCGGTCGAGCGCCGCATCCCGCCGCACCTGACCGTTCTCTTCCCGTTCGTCGCGCAGCCGCAGGTGCGGGACGAGCTCCTCCACGAGCTCGGCCGCCTCTACGCTCCGCTCCCCTCGTTCACGTACGACCTCGTCTCGGTCGAGGCGTTCCCGCAGGCGGCGTGGCTCGCGCCAATGCCGGCGCAGCCGTTCCTCGACCTCATCGCGACCACCAGCGCGGCGTTCCCGGCCTACCCGCCGTACGGGGATCCCGGGCTCGCGCCGGTCCCGCACTGCACGGTCGGCACCGACGACGATCCCGGCCTCGTCGAGGAGATGGTTCGCCAGCTCCGGGCGGGGCTCGGTCCGCAGCTTCCGATCCGCTGCCGTGCCGGGGAGGTCACTCTCCTCGCGGAGCGTCTCGATGGGGCCTGGGCAACACGCGCCACGTTCCCGCTCGGGGGCTCCGGATGAGCCTCAGGAGGGTCACGGTGCGCACTGCCGGGGACGCGGCGGAGCCACTTCGTGCGCGCCTGCTCGAGCTCGTCCCCGACGGATTCGAGGAACGGGACGACGGCGGGGTGGTCGAGCTCGCCGCCTACGTGCCCGAACGGGAGGTCGAGGCGATCCTCGCGGCGTTCCCGGGTGCAACGGCGGAGGCCGTGGAAGACGGGTGGGAGGACGCGTGGCGCACGTTCCACCGCCCCGTCGTGGTGCAGGGTCTCTGGCTCGGGCCGCCGTGGGAGCGACCGCCCGATCCATCCCGCACCGTCGTGATCGACCCCGGCAGGGCGTTCGGCACGGGCGCGCACCCGACGACGCGCCTCTGCGTCGATCTCCTGGCCAGGACGACCCGCCGTGGCTCGCTCCTCGACGTCGGCTGCGGCTCGGGCGTGCTCGCGATCGCAGCCGTGCGGCTCGGCTTCGAGCCGGTGCTCGCGGTCGACGTCGACCCCGTGGCCGCGGAGACGACTCGTACCAACGCCGAGGCGAACGGCGTCAGCGTCCGGGCGATGGTGGTCGATGCCCTCGCCGAGACGCTGCCCGCGGCCAGGGTCGCCGTCGCGAACGTGCTCCTCGGGCCGGTCGAGCGGATCCTCGCGCGGTTGGACAGCGTCGAGGCGATCACCTCGGGGTACCTCGCCGGCGAGCGTCCGGCCCATCCGGGCTGGTCCCACGTCGAGACGCTGGAGTTGGACGGCTGGGCGGCCGACCGGTTTCGCAGGCCGTGATCGGCCGCGCGCGCCGGGTTCTCTGTCACCATCAGGCCGTGCCGGGGCGCATGCGATGAGAACGATCGCGGTCGCCGTCGTCGCACTCGTGGCCATCGCGGCGGCTGCGACGTTCGCCGTCCTCTACTTCACGGACGAGCGTGCGACCCGCACTGTGATCGTCAGGCCGTGCGGAGACCGGACGTTCGGTCACATCGCGTCGCTCGAGCGCGACTCGGGCCGCTGGCTGCTGCACTTCGACCCTGCGTGGTTCACGAGCGGCCTCACTGCGAACACCGCGGCGGCAGAGGACGGTGTCGTCGGGCCGGGCGAGCCGGTCCCGAACGACAACTACCGGATCGACGAGGGCCATCGGCTGCTGACCTACATCGTCGCGCCGCACGCTCGTGTCACGGTCCTCACCCGGCACGGCGATCCCGGGCGCTTCGGCGCAACGCCCATCACCGTTGCTCAACTGGCAGAGCTCGTCAGGGGCGAGAAGCCGGTCCAGCTGTTCGAGCCGCTCGACACGGGCGTGTGGATCCGAATCCATGTGGACACCGTCTGCGCGATCGAGCACCAGTACCAGCCCTGACCGGTCGCGAGGTGCTACACGGCCTTCCAGAACACGGTCGTGTCGCACGGGCGGCCGTCGGGGTAGAGCGCGTAGTTCGGGATCACGCCGACGCGCGTCCACCCGAGGCGCGCATAGAGACGCTCGGCATCGTCGCCCGTCACCGTGTCCAGCACGAGCAGTGTCCTTCCCTCCGCCCGCGCCTCCGCCTCGGCGTGGTCCATCAGGAGCTCGGCGACGCCGCGCCGCCTGGCCGCGCGATGCACGAGGAGCTTCGCGACGTCTCCGCGGTGCGGCTGGTTCGGCGGCGTCGCGAACACGACCTGGACGGTCCCGACGATCGTGTCGCCGAGGAACGCAGCGAGGAGCAGGCGCCCGTCTCGCTCGACGTCCTCGGCCCAGGCCGCGAACGCCTCGCGTGCCTGCTCGTGCGAGAACGGCGCCATGTAGCTGACGGACGCGCCACCCGCGACGCAGTCGGCGAGCACGGCCGCGAGCCCGTCGAGCCGCTGGCGCACCTCGGTCGCATCGAGGCGGCGAACGTCGATTCCGCCCGCGCCGTCAGCCGTCATGCCGTGGAACTTACGTCCTGGAAGTAGATTGGCGCCGTGAGCTTCTCCGTTCCGGCCGAGGCGTACGACCGCTTCATGGGACGCTACTCGGGCCGCCTCGCGCCGGGGTTCGCGCGGTTCGCCGGCGTGGAGCCCGGTCAGCGCGTGCTCGACGTCGGCTGCGGGCCGGGTGCCCTGACGACGGAGCTCGTGCGGCTGCTCGAGCCGTCCGCGGTCACCGCGGTCGATCCGTCCGAGCCCTTCGTGGAGGCCGCTCGGGAGCGCAATCCTGAGGTTCGGGTGGAGCGCGCGTCGGCGGAGAACCTGCCCTTCTCCGACGGCGACTTCGACGCGGCCCTGGCGCAGCTCGTCGTCCATTTCATGACGGATCCCGTGGCCGGCATCGCCGAGATGGGTCGCGTGACGCGCGCGGACGGCTTCGTCGCGGCCTGCGTCTGGGACCACGCGGGCGGGCGAGGGCCGCTCGCAACGTTCTGGGATGCCGTGCACGCAGTCGACCCGGACGCCGGGGACGAGTCGCATCTCCCCGGCGCGCGCGAGGGCGACCTGAGCAGGCTGTTCACGGAGGCGGGGCTCCACGACGTCGAGGAGACGCTCCTCTCGGTCACGGTCGAGCACCCGACGTTCGAGGAGTGGTGGGAGCCGTTCGAGCTCGGGGTCGGCCCAGCCGGCGGCTACACCTCGGGGCTGGATCCGCGACGCCGCGAGGCGCTGCGCGAGGCGTGCCGGGCACGGCTCGACGATCCCCCGTTCGTCGTCATCGCGGGTGCGTGGGCGGCGCGAGGGCGCCGACGGTGATCACGCCCGAGGATGTCGCCGGCATCGCGATCTTCGCAGGCCTCGACGCCGATCAGCGTGAGCGGCTCGCGCGCGCGTCGGCCGACATCAGCCTCCTCGCCGGCGAGTTCGCCGCGCATCAGGGGTCGGAGCGGGCGCTGTTCGGCCTGCTCGAGGGGCGGATCGAGGCGGTTCGGTTCTCCGACGGCGTCGACGAGATCGTCGGGCGGCGTGAGCTGGGGGACGTCTTCGGGGAGGTGCCGATCACGCTCGGAACGGTCTTCCCGGTGGGGTTCCGGGCGGCGGAGCCTTCGCGCGTGCTGCGGATCGAGCCGCACGACTACCACGCGCTGGCCGCGGTCGTGCCGGGGCTCGCCGAGGAGGTGGGGAAGCTCGCCGGCGAGCGGATGAGCGGCGCCCGCGGGCTCCAGGGCCTCGCCGCCGCCCCGTCGCCGCCGCGTGCGATCGTCGTCGGCCACCGCTACGACTCGTCCTGCGCCGACCTGCGGCGCTTCCTCGACCGCAACCTCGTCACGTTCGAGTGGCTCGTCGCGGACGCGCCGGACGCGGAGGCCGTCTGGGGCGGCCCGCTGCCCGGCGCCGACGAGCTCCCGGCGGTGAAGATGCTCGACGGCGGCACGGTCGTCCGGCCGCTGCTCCGCCAGGTCGCCGGACTGCTCGAGCTCGAGGATGCCGACGTCCTGCGCCCCCAGCTCCGTCGGGTCGCCGAAGGGCTCGGGCTCGCGACGGAGGCAGAGGCGGAGGAGTACGACGTCGTCGTCGTGGGAGCCGGCCCTGCAGGGCTCGCCGCCGCCGTGTACGGCGCCTCCGAGGGTCTCCGTGTGCTCGTGATCGAGCGTGAGGCGCCGGGCGGGCAGGCCGGGACGTCGTCTCGGATCGAGAACTACCTCGGCTTCCCGGACGGCGTCTCGGGCGACGACCTGGCCGGCAAGGCGCTCCGCCAGGCACGACGGCTGGGCGCCGAGATACTCGTCACCCGCACGATCACGGCGATCGACTCCGCGACCCGCTCGGTCCACCTCGAGGCGGGCGACGTGATCCGCGCGCGGACGATCGTCCTCGCGTGCGGGGTCGCCTGGCGCCGCCTTGCGATCGAAGGCTTCGACCGGCTCGCCGGCAAGGGAGTCTTCTACGGCGCGGCACGCAACGAGGCGAGGAACACACACGGCCTGGACGTCCATGTCGTCGGTGCGGGCAATTCGGCGGGGCAGGCGGCGGTCTTCTTCTCGAGGCATGCCCGGAGCGTGACGATGCTCGTGCGAGGTGACGGTCTCGGGGCGTCGATGTCGCGCTACCTCGTCGACCAGATCGAGGCTCTGCCCAACATCCGCCTCCTGCCGCGGACAGAGGTCGTGGCGGCACACGGCGACGCGTCGCTCGAGGCCATCGACGTGCGCGACGACGCGGGAGAGACGGCGCGGCTCGAGTCGGGCGGGCTCTTCATCTTCATCGGGGCCGACGCACAGACGGAGTGGCTCCCCCCGGAGATCGCGCGCGATCCGAAGGGCTACGTGCTCACCGGGCACGACGTCCAGGAGGCGCAACGCTGGCCGCTCGCGCGGGACCCGTACCTGCTCGAGACGAGCGTCCCCGGCGTCTTCGCCTGCGGTGACGTGCGCTTCGCGCCGGTGAAGCGCGTTGCGGCCGCGGTGGGGGAGGGCAGCATGGCGATCGCGTTCGTGCACCAGTACCTGCGCGACACGGAGCCCGTCTAGATCTAGAACACGTCGAGCGTCGGGAACGCCGCGGTCGCGTCGATGCAGCTCGCGAGGTAGAGCGCGGTCCCCAGGTCGCCCGTCCAGAGCGTGTGGCGCCCGCGGCCGTGCTCCACCCGAGCGTGCTCGACCTGGCCGGTCGCGTGCATCGCAAAGGCACGCGCGCGGTGGAGCCAGAGCTCGTCTCCGGTCCGCTCGAGGAGCTTCAGGAAGGAGTAGCCGTTCCCGGCGGTGCCGTGGCAAAGGTTCGCGCCCTTGCGCAGTGGGCCCGCCCGCCAGGTCAATTCGCCGCCCGCCACCAGGAGCTCGGTGAGCTCGTCGTCGTCCGGGGCGAGCGACGCGAGCGACGCGACGATCCCGGGCGCGCCGTGACACCACTGGGTACGGCGAGGCACCGAGCTCGGCTCGACGGAGGGTGGCCACTGCGCGAGCCCCCCGTCGCGCAGCGCGTGCGCGGACAGAGTCGCCACCGCGCGGCGCTCGAGCTCCTCCCGCCGCGTCGCGTCGAGCAGGTCGCCGCGGGCGAGGACGTAGACGTTCCCGGCGAAGCCGTGCGCCGGGCCGAAAATGTGCGCGCGGTGGCCGTAGAGGTCCTGTTCCCAGAGGTCGTCCTGCCACGCGGCCCAGAGGGCCTCCGCAGACTGCTCCCAGGCGGTGCGCCAGCTCGGCGCGCCGGTGCGCTCGTGCATCACCTGGGCGGCGAGCATCGTGCCCGGTGAGCCCCACATGAACTCACGCGTCGGGTTCGCGGCGTTCGACCTGACCGCCGCGAGAAGCTCGTCCTCCTGCCAGGCGGCGGGGGCGAGCGTGTGCGCGACGAGCAGGATCCCCGCCTCGCCCATCCAGAGCGACGGGACGACGCCGACGTCGGGGAAGTCGGGCTCGGAGCGGTAGCGATCGGCAAGGCTCGGCGCGACATCCCGCCAGTCCCGTTCCAGCTCGACCGCACCGGAGCGCCGCAACGCCTCGAGTGCCCAGACGACGCCCGCCGCGCCGAGGTAGAGCGACGCGGTTCGTCGCAGCGGAGAGCCGTCCTCGTCGTCGAGCGGATGCGGCGGCCACAGCTCGTCGGGGTCGAATGCGCGCTCGGTCTCCGAGACGATCGCGCGGATCGCGGAGCGCGCCCGCTCCGGGTCCCACGCCGTGCCTCCGAGCGGCTCGTGCGCCTCCGGGTCGAAGAGCGTCGTCACAGAAGCTCTGCCGCGAAGAGCGCGTAGACCGCCGCGCAGCGGCGAATCGCCTCCTCGTCGACGTATTCGCTCGGGCCGTGGGAGACCTCGAGGAGGCCGGGACCGTAGGCAAAGGCCGGGATGCCGAGCTGCGCGTACCAGCGCGTCTCGAGCACGCCCGGACACAGCTCGAACCGGGGCGGCTCGCCCTCCACCGCGGCGACGCACCGTGCGAGCGCCTGCGCGGCAGAGTGGGAGGGGTCCGTGCTCGCCGCAGGCTGCCGCTGGAGGAGGTCGACGGTCACGTCGGCGCCGACGTCGGCGGCGGCTCGGTCGATCCTGTCCGTCAGCCTCGCGAGCTCGGTCTCGAGCTCCTCGTCGGGATCGAAACGACGGTCGACCGAGAACCAGGCCGAGCCCGGCACGACGTTGAAGCCGGCGCCCGACCCCGCGGCACCGCCGACCACGAGCGTCGAGCCTCCTTGCTCGCGGAGGGAATCGGAGAGCCGCGCGAGCGGTTCGGCCACCCGCAGCATCCCCTCGAACGCATTCACGCCGAGATGCGCCTGTCCGACGTGCGCCTCTCGCCCCCGGACCTCGACGCGGAGGGTGAGCGCCCCGCGGCTCGCGTGCCAGACGACACCTCCCGTCGGCTCGGCGGTGACCATCGCGACCGCGTCGGCGTCGATCACGCCCGCCCGGCGCAGGTGGCCCGAGCCCGCGGCGCTACCCGTCTCCTCGTCGCAGACGAGGTGGAGGACGACCTTTCCGCGGTGAAGCAGCCCGAGCGCTGACGCCGCAGCAGCGCCGAACAGCATGCTCACGAGCCCGCCCTTCATGTCGGCCGTCCCTCGCCCGACGATCCTCCCGTCGCCGCGGGCCGCACGGAACTGTGCGGGATCCTGCGCGGGGACGACGTCGAAGTGGCCGTGGAAGTACAGCGTCTCCGGCCCTTCCCCGGCGCTGCCGCGGACGACGCACGGCTCCTCGAGCCCGTCTGACGGCTCGAGCAGGGTGAGCTCCGGTGCGAGGTGGAGCTGCTCCATGACGTCGCTCAGGAGGCGCCCGCAGGTTCCGAGCCCGCGACCCGGAGGGTTCTCGGTGTCGATCGCCACCAGGTGCTCGACGAGCGCGGCCATCTCGTCCGCTCGCGGCTCGAGCCAGGCCTGGATGTCGGCAGCGTGGTCGACCACGGCGAGGGCGAACGGTAGACGTCCCCGTCTGTTCCGGAGGACCGTGCGTCTAAGCTCTTGGACTCGCATGGCGACCTTCTCGACGCGCTTCCTCGGCTGCAAGGTCTCGTTCGCCGACGCCCAGGCGATCCGGGAGCGGCTGCTGGCGGACGGACACACCGAGGTCGCGGAGGGCGGCGACTTCCAGGTGGTCAACACGTGCTGCGTCACGCACGAGGCCGTTTCCAAGTCTCGACAGGCAGCCGCGAGGGCCGCGCGCTCGGCACGCTCGGTCTATGTGACCGGCTGCGCCTCCAGCCTCGAGGGGGCGTTCGGCGGCTCGGCGCCCAACGTCGTCGTCACCGGCCGCACGGGCGACGAGGCTGCGGCGTTCGTCGCGAACGACGTCGGTGCGATCGGCTGTGTGAACGCCGACCACCGCCTCGATCGCGTCCGCGCCTTCGTGAAGATCCAGGACGGATGCTCGTTCTCGTGCGCGTTCTGCGTGATCCCGTTCGTGCGCGGCGCGACACGCAGCCGCACGGCAGACGCCGTCCTCACCGACGTTCGCCGGCGCGTGGCGCAGGGTCACCGCGAGATCGTCCTCACGGGTGTCAACCTGGGCTGCTTCCGCGACCGCGCAGCGGGGTACACGCTCGCCCGGCTCGTCCGAGAGGCGGGCGCGACGCCGGGGCTCGAGCGGCTGCGGCTGTCCTCGATCGAGGTCAACCACGTCGACGCCGACCTCGTCGCGGCCGTCCTGGAGACGCCGTCCGTCTCGCCTCACCTCCACGTGCCGCTGCAGTCGGGCGACGACGACGTGCTACGCGCGATGGGCCGCCGCTACACGGCTGACCAGTTCGAGCGGCGGCTGGCGCCGCTCGCGGGCCTCAATCTCACGACCGACGTCATCGTGGGCTTCCCGGCTGAGGACGACGCCGCCTTCGAGCGGACGCTCGTTCTCGTCGAGCGCCTGGGGATGACGAAGGTGCACGTCTTTCCCTACTCGCCGCGGCCCGGGACGCGGACCGCGGACGCGGACACCGTTCGGCCCGAGGTGAAGCACGAGCGCGGCGCGAGGCTCCGCGCCCTCTCGGACGAGCTCTGTCGGCGGCGGTGGGCCGGCCGCGTCGGCTCGTCCGACCGCGTGCTCGTCGATCGCCCCGGGCGGGGGTACGCCGACGACTACACGCCGTGGCTCGTGGCCGCCGACGTCGGCTCGTTCGTCACGGCGCGCGCCGTCGGCGTGGGGGACGAGGGGGTGCTCGCCGTTGCCGCCTGAGGACTGCCTCTTCTGCCGGCTCGTCCGCGAGGGCGATCACGTCCACACCGCGGACGGGTTCGTCGCGATCCGCGACATCGCGCCCAAGGCGCCGACGCATCTGCTGATCGTCCCCGAGCGCCACGTCGACACGTTCCGCGACGTCGCCGCATTCGGGCCCGAGGAGGCGAAACGGATGCTCGAGTTCGTCGCCGAGACCGCTGCAAAGGCGGGGCTGGAGGACTACCGCGTGATCGTCAACGTGGGTCCCGGCGGCGGCCAGACCGTGTTCCACCTGCACTGGCACGTCCTCGGGGGCGCTAGCCTGCCCGGGTTCGAATGACGCTGATCGCCGAAATCGAGGGTGAGCTGAAGGACGCACGCCGCGCCCGCGACGACGCGCGCCGTGATGCCCTCGCCCTCGTTCTGAACGCGCTCAGAGCCGCCGAGAAAGACCTGCAACGGTCGCTCTCGGAGGAGGAGTCGCTCCAGGTGCTCCAACGCGAACGGAAGAAGCGCGTCGAGGCGATGGAGGCGTTCGACGCCGCGGGCCGGGAGGAACAGGCCGATCGCGAGGAGTTCGAGCTCGGGGTGATCGAGGAGTTCATGCCCGACGAGCTCTCCGAGGAGGAGCTGGAGGAGATCGTCGACGACGTGATCGCGGAGGTCGGCGCGACCTCGATCCGCGACCTCGGCCGCGTGATGGCGGACCTCATGCCGCGGGTCTCCGGCCGGGCAGACGGCTCCGTGGTCAGCCAGCTCGTCCGCGAGAAGCTCGCCTGAGCGATCTCGTGCGTTGGACGCGGGCGCTCCAGGCGCTCGCCCAGACGGGCCTCACCTATGCGGAGGGGCCGTACGACCGGGAGCGCTACGAGGCGGTGCAGCGGATCGCCGCCGAGATGGCGGCCGCCGCCGGCGGCGAGGAGCCGGAGGAATTGCTCGCCCGCTTCTCGGAGGAGAGCGGCTACCGGACGCCCAAGGTCGACGTCCGCGGCGTCGTCCTCGAGTCCGATCGGCTCCTGCTCGTGCGCGAGCCGGGAAGCCCCGGCTGGTGCCTCCCCGGCGGGTGGGCCGACGTCGGCGAGACCCCGTCGCGGGCGGTCGAGAAGGAGGTCGTGGAGGAGGCGGGGCTCACGGTGCGCGCTGTGCGCCCGCTCGGCGTGTTCGACCGGGACTTCCGCGGCCGTCTCCGCTGGCCGGCGCACGTCTACAAGCTGTACGTCCTCTGCGAGCCGCTCGGCGGGACCCCGGTGCCCGACGGCGTCGAGACCGAGGCGGCCGCGTACTTCGGGCTCGACGTACTTCCCGAGCTGTCGCTGAAGACACCGTCCGAGCAGCTCGAGCGCGCGCTCGAGGTCGCCCGCGACCCGAGCGTGCCGGCGGCGCTGGACTAGCCTCTAGACCTGGCGCCGCGTCGCCCTGCAGCGACGAAGGCCGGCGAGCCGCGAGAGGCGCCGGCGGTTTCGCGCGACGATCGCGTAGCCGAGGCGTGACGGTGCAGGGGCGGCCTCGACCAGCCGCGCAGCCCAGCCCAGCCGCGGCAGCGAACGGAGGATCGGCGGCAGCGCGTCGGATCCCGAGCGTCGGCGCCCGCGGTCGTCCACGACGTGCACCGTCGCCTCGCGCCGCGTTCGGGTGAGGTCGCGGAGCTCGTGGTCGCCCGCCGCCGAGCGAATCGGCGACACGTGAATCCCGCGCTCGGAAAGCCAGGCGGCGAGCCGGCCGCAGATCCCGCAGTCGGCGTCGTAGAGCACGAGTGCCGCCCGAGCGCGCATTGGCAGCTCAACCGTAGCCGGGGGACGACAAACCCTCTCCTTACACTGAGACGCGTGCAGGACGTCCTCACGGTCCCGAACGAGGTCGCGGCGGAGCTCGCCGGCGTCGGCGACGGCGTGCTCGACAGCCTGCGCGAGCGGCTCGGCTGCTCCATCTCGCTGCGCGGCAACCGGCTCACGCTGTCGGGCGAGGAGGCGCGCGTCGCCGAGGCGCGCGCGGTGCTGGACGAGCTCGTCGAGCTCGTGGAGGGTGGTCACGCCATCGGCCCGGACACGGTCGGCGCCGTCGTCGCGGCGCTCGACCAGTCCGAGGACATCCGCGACGTCTTCGAGGACGTCGTCTGGCGTCACCGTGGCAAGAAGATCGCGCCGAAGACGGTGACGCAGAAGCGCTACGTCGACGCGATCCGCAGCTCGACCGTCACGTTCGGCATCGGGCCGGCGGGCACCGGGAAGACGTACCTCGCGATTGCGCTCGCGGTGAAGGCGCTCTCCGAGCGCGAGGTGGGGCGGATCATCCTGACGCGACCCGCCGTCGAAGCCGGCGAGCGGCTCGGTTTCCTCCCCGGTGACGTCCTCGCCAAGGTCGACCCGTACATGAGGCCGCTCTTCGACGCGCTCTACGACACCATGGACGCCGACCGGCTGAACGCGTTCATCGACCGGGGCACGATCGAGGTGGCGCCGCTCGCATTCATGCGTGGCCGGACCCTCAACGACTCGTTCGTGATCCTCGACGAGGCCCAGAACACGACGCCCGAACAGATGCAGATGTTCCTCACCCGGCTCGGGTTCGGCTCGAAGATGGTCGTCACCGGCGACGTCACGCAGGTCGACCTGCCGCGCGAGCAGGCGTCGGGGCTGATCCAGGTGCGCGACATCCTCAGGTCGCTCGACGGGATCGGCTTCGTCGAGTTCGGGCACGAGGACGTCGTCCGGCACAAGCTCGTCCAGCGGATCGTCGAGGCGTACAAGCGGCACGCCGAGGAGACCGGCTCTGCGCGCGACCGCTGATGATCGAGGTCGAGGCCTCGAACAGGAGCGGGGCGGAGGTCGACGAGGCCGCGGCGGTCGCCCTCGCGCGCGAGGTGCTCGCGGCGGAGGGGGTCACGGACGGTGAGCTCGGGATCGCGTTCGTCGGACCTGACGAGATGCGGGCGCTGAAGCGGGAACACCTCGGCGTCGACGAGCCGACGGACGTGCTCTCGTTCCCGCTCGACGGGACCGACCCGCTTCCGGAGGGCGAGCCGCGGGCGCTCGGGGACGTGGTGCTGTGCCCGCAGGTGACCGGCGACGACTGGCGCTGGCCGCTTGTCCACGGCCTCCTGCACGTCCTGGGTCACGAACACGGCCCGGCCATGGAGGAGCGCGAGCGCGCGCACCTGTCGTGATCACCCCACGCCGCCGTCCGTCCATCTTCGAGAGCTTCAACTTCGCGATCGAGGGGATCATCCATGTGCTCCGCACCCAGCGGAACATGCGCATCCACTTCGGCGTCGCCGTCGCGGTGCTGGTGACAGCGCTCGCGTTCGACGTCTCGCGCCTCGAGCTGATCGCGCTGCTGATCGCGATCGCGTTCGTGCTGATCGCGGAGATGTTCAACACCGCGGTCGAGGCCGCCGTCGACGTCGCGTCGACCTCGTTCGACCCCATGGCGAAGCTCGCGAAGGACATCGGAGCCGGCGCGGTCCTGATTGCCTCGATCAACGCCATCGCCGTCGGGTACCTCGTCTTCTCGGGCCAGGTTGCCGACGAGAGCTCGCGCCTGCTCGACAAGCTCTCGGAGGCGCCGGCGGAGCTGACGCTGATCGCGCTCGTCCTCACGATCGCGCTCGTGATCGCGCTGAAGGCCTTCTCGGGCCGCGGCTCGCCGCTGCGGGGCGGGTGGCCGTCCGGTCACGCCGCCGTGGCGTTCGCGGCGTGGATGGCCGTCACGCTCGTGCTCGGGGACACCGAGCATCGCTTCCTCGTATCCTCCCTGACGCTGATCATGGCGCTCCTCGTCGCCCAGACCCGGATCGAGGCAGGCGTGCACTCGGCCCTCGAGGTCGCCTCGGGCGGCGTTCTCGGCGCGCTCGTCACGCTCGTCATCTTCCAGGGGTTCTCCGCATGACGGACGACGAGCTCCTCGCCGCCGCCGACGCGATCGCCACGCGCGCGTACGCGCCGTACTCCCGCTTCGACGTGGGGTGCGCCGTCCTCTGCCGCGACGGCCGCGTGATCGAGGGCGTCAACGTCGAGAACGCCTCGTATCCGCTCGGCGTCTGCGCGGAGCGGGCGACGTTCTCGCGCGCAATCGTCGAGGGCTACCGGCCGGGCGACTTCGTCGTCGCGGCGATCACGGCGTCGCCGTGCGGAGGCTGCCGGCAGTGGCTTGCCGAGATGGGGGTCGAGCGCGTGCTCTTCCGGAACGGAGGGCGCGTCGTCCGGATGACGACGGACGAGCTCCTCCCCGAGCAGTTCGAGGCCGAGCAGCTTCCGTCGTGACGGCGCCTCCTACAGGCGCGCGCCTGTGGAGCGATCGGCACAGAGTCGGTGCGCTCCGGTTTCCCATCCGCGCGTGTTTCGGCGATACGCTCGAAGCGTGGGGAGGAGGCCGGCGGCCCAAGAGTTGTGGCCGAAGCGGACATGGCCGGAAGGGACAGTTGGCCGCCTTGGACGCATCGCCGGGCCTCGGCGGTCTGCGAAGCGGCACGGGCAAGCCTCCGCGTTCCAGTCGCTCGACGCGTCCCGTGGGGTGCGGCGCCGAGAGCTCGATCCGGAATGACCCTCCGTCGGCGGGACGGCCATGCCACGCCGCAGGGCGCCCGAATAGCGGCGCTACTCGGGCAACAGAGGACGCCGCAGCGCAGCGCAGAGGCTGTTCCGACCACTCGAGGCTTCCTCTCGGTCGGAGCTCCGACAGGGCGCTGTGCGAACGTCGCCTGGGCGGCATCCAGGCGGGATGAGATGAAGAGCGGGCTCGTCGCCGTCGCGGGCCGGCCGAACGTCGGCAAGTCGACTCTCGTCAACGCCCTCACGGGAGCGAAGGTCGCGATCAC
>NZ_DATMBZ010000111.1:0-22818 GCF_035558935.1 Gaiella sp.
GCGAGCTGCTCGCGGGCACGGAGCACGGCCGGGTGCGGGACGAGGTCAGGCGGCGCGTCCGGCCGCTCGTTCGCCGGCTCGTCGAGCGCGCACAGGCGGACGGCTCGCTGCGCGCCGACTTCGTGCCGGAGGACATGCCGCTCGTCTTCATGACCGGCGGCCGCGTGATCGAGGCCTCGCGCTGCGTCGCGCCCGATCTCTGGCGGCGCTACCTCGGGCTCCTGCTCGACGGGCTCCGCGCCGAGGGCGCGACACCCCTCCCCCGCGGCCCGCTCACGCGGCCGCAGATGAACAAGCTTCTCGACAGGGAACGGCGATGAGCGACGGCAACGGCGCGGGCACGACGCGCCCGGCAGCGATCGAGATCCCCGACGAGGGGCTTCACGGCCGCGCGCTCACGACGGTCTTCGTCGCGCTGATGCTCGGCATGTTCCTCGCCGCGCTCGACCAGACGATCGTCTCGACGGCGCTGCCGACGATCGTCGGCGAGCTCGGCGGCCTCGATCACCTGTCGTGGGTCGTGACCGCGTACCTCCTCGCCTCGACGGTCTCGACGCCCCTCTACGGCAAGCTCGGCGACATGCTCGGGCGCAAGCCCGTGTTCGTCGCGGCGATCGTGATCTTCCTCGTCGGCTCGATGCTCTCGGGCCTCTCGCAGACGATGCTCCAGCTGATCCTCTTCCGCGCGCTCCAGGGCCTCGGCGCGGGCGGGCTGATCGTGGGGGCGCAGGCGATCCTCGCCGACATCATCCCGCCGCGCCGGCGCGGCCGCTACATGGGCCTGATGGGCGCCGTCTTCGCCGTGTCGTCCGTCGCAGGCCCGTTGCTCGGCGGCTTCCTCGTCGACAACCTCTCGTGGCGCTGGGTCTTCTACGTGAACATGCCGATCGGGGCGCTCGCGCTCGTGATCGTCGTCACCCGGCTCCACCTGCACGTGCCGCACACGCGGCACCGGGTCGACTACCTCGGCGCGGGACTGCTCGCGGGCGGAGTCGCCGCGCTCATCCTCGTCACGACGTGGGGCGGCAACCAGTACGACTGGGGCTCACCGGAGATCGTCGGGCTCGGGATCGCAGGGGTCGCCATGCTCGTGGCGTTCGTCTGGCAGGAGAGCCGCGCGCCCGAGCCGATCATCCCGCTCTCGTTGTTCCGCTCGGGGACGTTCCGGCTCGCGAGCGGGATGGGCTTCATGATCGGGATGGCGATGTTCGGGGCGATCATCTACCTGCCCCTCTTCCTCCAGCTCGTGTACGGCGCGAGCCCGACCAGCTCCGGGCTCCGCATGATCCCGCTGATGGGCGGCCTCCTCGTCGCCGCGATCGCGTCGGGACGCGCGATCACGCGCTTCGGGCGCTACAAGGTCTACCCGGTCGTCGGCACGGTCGTGCTCGTGCTCGGGATGTACCTGCTGTCGCGGCTGACGGTGGAGTCGGACGCGTGGGTCGCGTCCGTCTACATGGCGATCGTCGGCATCGGCCTCGGGCTCGTCATGCAGGTGCTCGTCCTCATCGTCCAGAACGACGCCCGTCCGCAGGACATGGGCGTCGTCACCTCCACTGCCACGTTCTTCCGCTCCGTCGGCGGCTCCTTCGGCGTCGCGCTCTTCGGCGCGATCTTCGCCTCACGGCTCGCGAACGAGCTGACGCGCCTGCCCGCGGACGTCGTCGCCCGGCTCGGCGACGTCGGCGCGATCGACCCGGCACGGGCGAAGGAGCTTCCCCCCGAGGTGCGCGCCGACTTCCTCCGGGTCTTCGCGAACGCCCTGCACGGCGTCTTCCTGTGGGGCATGGCGATCGCGATCGTCCCGGCCGTGCTCGCGTGGTTCCTGAAAGAGGTGCCGCTGCGCACGACGCTCGGGCGCGGCGCCCCGCCGGTCGAGGAGTCACTGCCCGAGGTGCCCGTCGAGACCGAGGTCAGGGCCGCGGCGCGCTGACCGCATCGGCGAACGCCTGCATGCTCGGGAAGGTCGCGTCGGGCGTCGCCCGAGCGGGCGGCGTCGCGCCCGACCCCGGCCGGTCGTGCCTGCGGTCGATCCAGACCGTCGTGAGGCCGAGCTGCTTCGCGGGCACGTGATCGTGGAAGAGGCTCTGCGCGACGTGGAGGATCCGCTCCCGCGACACCGGGATCGTCGTGAACGCGAGCTCGAAGCCCGTGAGCGCAGGCTTGTAGGCGCGTGCCGCATCCGCGGTGATCACCCAGTCGAAGTCGGTGCCGAGCCGCTCGCTCGAGGCGGCGAAGAGGTCGGCGTCGCAGTTCGTGATCACGCCGAGACGGAAGCGCTCGTGCAGCCGTCCGAGCGCCTCGGCCGAGTCGGGGAACGCGGGCCACTCGAGCACGCTCTCGGCGAAGCGCGCGACCGCGTCGTCTCCGACGTCGAGGCGGAGGTCGTCCGCCACGCCGCGCACCCCGGCGGCGAGAACCGCGCGATAGCTGCGGTACGGCGGCCTCTCGGCCTCTGCCTCGTGCCGGGCATACGTCTCGAGGAGCGCGTCGTCGCCGACGTCGACCGAGCCGGGGAGCGCCTCGCGGAGCGCGGCGAGCAGCCCGGTCTCCCAGTCGATCAGCGTGCCGTAGCAGTCGAACGTGAGGACGTCGTAGGCCGCGAAGTCGACCGCCACGAAGGGAGTCAACCACGTGCGTGCAGCGGCGGCGCCACGAAGTCGTCCATCGCCGAGCGCTGACCGATCGGCAGCTCCAGCGGGCTCAGGCGCGCAGCGGCGCCGAGTGTCGCGGACTGGTGCTCGTGCCGCTGCGGCGCGGTACCCTCGGGCAGCGCGCCGGTGACGAGGACGACCGCAACGACGGCGACGGTCGCGCCTGCCCAGTGACGCACCGAGGTCGACGTCGACCGGAGTCGCCGCAACCGACCCGGCTCGCAGCGGAAGCGCTCGTGCGGAGCGCGGCGGAGGGCCTCGGAGACCGCCTCCATCCGGCCCGCGAGCCGCGCGCACTCGGCGCAGCGCTCGAGGTGCCGGGCGAGCTGCGCTCGGCCGACGTCGTCGAGCTCGCCGTCCAGGGCGAGTGAGGCCCGCAGCCGCGCAGCGTCGCAGTCCGGAACGCGAACCGCCGCGATCACAGTGTGCTGGTCGGGTGGAGGACGACGCCGAGGAGGACGAGCAGGACGCCCACGGCCACGAGGAGCGCCGAGAGGTGGAACGCCTCTGTCCAGCTGCCGAGGCCCGCGGCTCCGGTTGCCGGATCGCCGCGCGCGACGCGCCGCTCCCGCGCACGAGAGGGGTCGCGCAACCCGACGACCGCACCGGCAGTGAAGAACAGCGAGCCGACGAGCAGAAAGCCGCCCGACAGCGCGCGCTGCGCCGAGAGCCCGGCGGCAGCGCCGATCCCGAGCGACAAGAGCGCCGTGAACCCGCAGATCCCGAGCAGGCCGGCGGCGAGGTCGCGGAGGCCGCGCGTGATCACGACGGCCCGCGAGCCGCCGCCAACGGCTCGGTCTCGGCCCCCGGCGCCGACACGGTCGCGGGCCGACGCATCTCGTCCGCCGTCAGCGGCCACTTCTCGAGCGGGAAGAAACAGGCCGCCTCGTGCCCGGCCGCGCGCTGCTCGAGCGGCGGGTCCGTCAGGGCGCATTCGTCCTGGGCGCGCGGGCAGCGCGGATGGAAACGACAGCCGCTCGGCGGGTTGATCGGGTTCGGTACGTCGCCGCCGAGCACGAACGCGCTGCGCCCGCGGCCACGGCGCGGGTTCGCGATGGGGACGGCGGAGAGCAACGCGCCCGTGTACGGGTGGCGCGGCGCCGCGTAGAGGTCGCGGGCGGGAGCGAGCTCGGCGAGCTTGCCCAGGTACATCACCGCGACGCGGTCCGAGATGTGCCGGACGACGCTCAGGTCGTGGGCGATGAAGACGTACGTCAGCCCGAACTCGCCCTGCAGGTCCTTCAGCAGGTTCAGGATCTGCGCCTGCACCGAGACGTCGAGCGCGGAGACGGGCTCGTCCGCGACGATCAGCTTCGGGTTGACGGCGAGCGCCCGCGCGATCCCGATCCGCTGGCGCTGCCCGCCCGAGAACTCGTGCGGGAAGCGGTTGTAGTGCTCCGGGTTCAGGCCGACGACCTCGAGGAGGTCCTGAACGCGCCGCTTCCGCTCCGCGTCGGTGCCGAGACCGTGGATCTCGAGCGGCTCGGAGACGATGAACCCGACGCGCTTGCGCGGGTTCAGGGAGGCGTAGGGGTCCTGGAAGATCATCATGAGCTCACGCCTGAAGACGCGCAGGTCGCGCTGCGAGAGCTGCGTGATGTCCTTCCCGTCGAAGCGGACGGTGCCGCTCGTCGGCTCGAGGAGCCGCATGATCACGCGCGCGAGCGTCGACTTCCCGCAGCCCGACTCGCCGACGATCCCGAGCGTCTCGCCGCGACGCACCGCGAGCGACACGCCGTCGAGCGCCTTCACCGAGGCGACCTCGTGCTTGAAGACGATCCCCTCGGTGATCGGGAAGTGCTTCGTGACGTCCTCCACCTCGAGCAGCACGTCCGGCGTCATGCAGCGGCCTCCGCCTCGAGCCCGAGCTCGGCAACGATGCGGGCCGACTCCTCGAGCTTGCGGCTCTCGTCCAGGAAGCAGGCATCGAGGTGCTCGGGGTCGAACCCCGCCGGGGTGGCCTCGGGCAGCTCTCCGCGGCAGCGGTCGAACGCGAACGCGCACCGGGGCCGGAACCTGCATCCGGCGGGTGGCCGCAGGAGCGAGGGCGGCTGGCCGCGGATCTGGGAGAGCCGCTCGAGCTCGACGTCGAGCCGCGGCAGCGAGCCGAGCAGCCCCCACGTGTAGGGGTGGAGCGGCCGCTCGAAGAGCGAGAACACCGGCGCCCGCTCCGCGATCCGAGCGGCGTACATCACGACGATGTCGTCGACCGTCTCGGCGACGACGCCGAGGTCGTGCGTGATGAGGACGACCGCGGTGCCGCGCTCTGCCTGGAGCCGCCGGATCAGCCCGAGGATCTGCGCCTGGGTCGTCACGTCGAGCGCCGTGGTCGGTTCGTCGGCGATCAGGAGCGCCGGCTCGTTGATCAGGGCCATGGCGATCATCACGCGCTGCCGCATCCCGCCCGAGAACTGGTGCGGGTAGTCGTCGATGCGCCGTTCGGCCCGCGGAATCCCAACCTCCTGGAGGCCCTCGATCGCGAGCTCCCGCGCCTCCCGCACAGTGACGTCGCGGTGCAGGAGGACGGCCTCGACGAGCTGCTTCCCGATCGAGAGCACCGGATTGAGCGACGTCATCGGGTCCTGGAAGATCATCGAGACCTCGCTCCCGCGGAGAGCACGGAGACGGCGCTGCGACGCCTGCAGGAGGTTCTCGCCGCGGAACAGCGCCTGTCCTGTCGAGACCGACGTGTGCTTCTTCGAGTGGTGCAGGAACGCCTCCATCTGCGGGCCCGGAGACGAACCGGGAGCGACCGCGATGCGTCCGGGCTTCGGGTTGAGGCCGAGGATCGACATCATCGTCACGCTCTTCCCGGAGCCCGACTCGCCGACGACGCCGAGCGTCTGCCCCGGGCGCACCTCGAACGAGACGCCGTCGACGGCCTTCACGATCCCGTCGTCGGTCTTGAAGTACGTCCGCAGGTCGGAGACGGCAAGGAGAGGCTCGGGCGGCGTGCCGCCGGACGGCGCGATGTCCACGCCGGGAATCGTCATGCGAGCCGGATCCGCGGGTCGATCATCGCGTAGACGAGGTCGACGACGAGATTGAGCAGGATGATCGCGAGCGTCGCGAACACGATCACGCCCTGCATCGTGGGCAGATCGAGGTTGAGCACCGAGTTCAGCGCCAGCCGGCCGAGCCCGGGCAGGTTGAAGATCGCCTCGGTGAAGATCGCGCCGCCGAGCGCGACCCCGATGTCGAGGCCGAGCATCGTCACGACCGGCAGCAGCGCGTTCCGGAGGACGTGGCGCCGGATGACGATGTTCTCGGGTGCTCCCTTGGCGCGCGCGGTGCGGACGTAGTCCTCGCCGAGCGTGTCCATCACGTTCGCGCGGATCATCCGGGCGTAGCTGGCCGCGAAGAGAATCGCGAACGTGACCCAGGGCAGGATCATGTGGTACGCCCAGTCGCCCGGGCCGCCGCAGCTCGCTCCGGCGGGCGGGTCGATCACGTCGCAGTAGCCCGCGTTCGGTGTCAGCCCCCACTTGAAACCGACGAAGTACTGGAGCAGGAGGCCGATCCAGACCACCGGCGCGGAGATCCCGACGAGGATGAAGATCATCGCCCCCCGGTCGATCAGCGATCGCGGCTTGAGGGCCGAGAGGATCCCGATCGGCAGGGCGATCAGCATCCAGAGAACGGCCCCGCCGAGGACGAGCGCGGTCGTCACCGGGATGGCCTCGCCGACCATCTCGTTGACGCTGCGCCGGTTCGCGTAGGAGCGACCCAACGAGTGATCGACGACGAGTCGCTTCAGGAAGAGGGCGTACTGCTCGTGCACCGGCCGGTCGAGGCCGAGCTGGTGCGAGACGCGGGCAACGTCCTCGGCCGTCGCGGACTTGCCCGCGGCGAGCCGCGCCGGGTCGGCCGGGAGCAGGAAGAAGAGGACGTAGGTGATCAGCGTCACTCCCACGAAGAGGACGCAGGCCCAGAGAAGTCGTCTGAGGATGTAGTTGAGCATCGGTCGTCGTGGTCGTCGGTGGCCGGGGAGGAGCGGTCACCAGGTTCCGCCCCTCCCCATCCGGTTGCCTGCTACTTCAGGCAGAGCACGTTCAGGAGCGGGCCCGTCGACGAGATCTCGTTGATCGTCACGCACCCCACGCGCGCCGAGAGAAAGATCCGGTCGTTCGAGTTGACGAGCGGGGCCCACGGCGGGTTCGTGCGCATCATGTTCCCGTCGAGCGCCGCGTACGCGACTCCGCGCTTCGGCCCCTGAAGGAGCGACGCCGCGGTCATCTCCTTGTTGTATTTCGCGACGTTGAAGTACGCGTAGTTGTTGTGCTGCGGCTGGGTGACCTGGCTCCCGTCGAGCAGGACGTTCACGAAGTCGTACGGGTCGGCGTAGTCGGCGCCCCACCGCTCGACCGTCATGTCGAACGTCGCCGTCTGCGGGTTCCCGGCGTTCGTGAACTGCTGGGCGCGCGGCAGGAGCTTGATCTCCGCGTCGATCCCGATCTGCTTCAGGTTGTACTGGATCAGCTGTGCCTGGAGCGGCGCGGTGCCGGCGTTCGACGACCAGAGCACCGCCTTGCCGCCGCGGAGGTTGCCCTCCGCGAGCTTTCGCGCCTGCTTGATCGTGTTCGCCGTGACCTTCAGCGGATAGATCCCCTGAGGCTTGTAGCCGAGCATTCCGGGCGGCAAGATCTGACCCGTTCGCTTGCCGTACAGGTAGCCGCCCTGGGCGGAGAAGGCCTGCCGGTCGACCGCCCAGTTGACCGCCTTCGCAAGCTGCGGGTTGTCCTTGAACAGCGGCCGCGAGTGGTTGAGCGCGACGTACCGGACGTCGAGCTGCGGCCGGACCTGCACGCGGCCGTCCTTCTTGTTCAGCCCGTACTTCGAAACGACGTTCTTCCACTCCGTCGCCGGGATCCCGCCGGACGCGTAGTCCGACGTGCCCTTCTCGACGTTCTGGTACTCGACCGCGACGTCGTTGCCGATGTTCACCTGGATCGTGTCGGCGTTCGCGGCGCGGCCGCCCTTGTAGTAGGGGTTGCGCTTGAGCGTGATCGAGCGGCCCGGTGTGCGCGACGCGAAGTAGTACGGCCCACACGACGCGTACTGGTTGATCCCGTTCGCGTCGATCTGCTTTGCGAGCGTCGGATCGATCGCCTGGTAGAAGGGCATCGCGACGCGTGCGAGCAAGTCGGGCGACGCCTTCGTCAGCTGGACGACGAGCTTGTTGCCGCGGGCCTTGACTCCCGAGACCGAGCCCGCCTTCCCGTCGACCGCCGCCTGCGCGCCCTTGATGATGTCGAGGAACTGGACGCCCGTCGACTGCATCTTCGGGTTGGCGAAGCGGTTGATCGCGTCCACGAAGCTCTGCGCGGTCACGGGCTTGCCGTTCGAGAAGCGGAAGCCCTTCCTGATCGTGAACGTGTACGTCTTGCCGTCCCTCGAGACGAGCGGCAGCCCTTGGGACACCTCGGGCGTCGCGACCGCACCCGCCGCGCCCTCCTTGTCGGGCCAGTTCATGAGCTTGCAGGCCGTCGTGGCCTCGAGCTTCCAGGTCTCGCCGTAGTACGAGAGCTGCGGGTCGATGTAGTCCACGTCCGTCGTCATGTCGAGGACGATCGTCCCGCCCCTCTTCGCGCTCGTGGCGGCCGTCGAGGCCGAGACGAGGAGGAGAGTCAGGCTCGAGATCGCGAGGACGATCCCGGCGAGGCGCTTGCCGTGCATGTGGCTCCTTTCCGAGGACAGGCGTCGGGTGGCGGGGGTCATCGGGACCCCCTCGGGTCGAACGCGTCGCGCAGGCCGTCTCCGAGCAGGTTGAAGGCCAGCGTGGTGAGAAGCAGCGCGATGCCCGGCCACACCATCAGAAGCGGCCGGGAGGTGTAGTACTGCGGCGCGTCGGCGAGCAGGTTCCCCCAGCTCGCCGTCGGCAGCTGGATGCCGAGCCCGAGGAACGAGAGGCCTGCCTCGGCGAGGATGAACGCGGCGACGTTGAGCGTCGCGAGCACGATCAGCGGCCCGAGGAGGTGCGGGAAGACGTGCGAGCGGATGATCCGCCAGTTGCTCGCTCCGACCATCCGCGCCGCCTCGACGAACTCCTTCTCGCGGATCGAGAGGGCGACGCTGCGCATCACCCGAGCCGAGTAGAACCAGCCGAGCAGGCCGAAGACGAGGATCAGCGTGATCACGCCCTCACCGAGGAAGCCGAGCGTCACGTGGTTGAGCCTCGTGCCGACCGTGCCTGCGAGGGTGATCACGAAGAGCAGGTACGGGAAGGCCATGGTCAGGTCGACCATCCGCGAGATCGCCGTGTCGGCCCAGCCGCGGTAGAACCCCGCGACCGCGCCGAGGAGCGAGCCGAGGAACAGGGAGAGGAGGGTCGCGCCCACCCCGACCTCGAGCGACACCTGCGCGCCGTAGAGGAGGCGCAGGAACTCGTCCCGGGCAAGCGTCGAGTCCGAGCCGAGCACGAAGAGCTGCTGCTCGAGGTCGCCGTCCTCCGTCAGCTTCCCGACATGGGTCCACGGGCCGGCGGGGAGCTGATCCGCGTCGAGCCCGCCGGAGACGAGGAAGGGCTCGTTCGGGCCGTGCCCGAGCATCCGCGACGCGAGCGGCGCGCCGGCGAAGGCCACGAAGAACAGGAGCACGATGAACACGCCGCCCGCGAGCGCGAACCTGTCGCGCCTGAGTCGCAGCCAGACGCCCTCCCAGTAGCCCCGGGCGACGACGCTCGACCCCTCGAGGTCGGAGTCGAGCTCGTCGTCCAGCGGGATGTCGACGGGCGGGAGGGCGGCGGCGCCGCCCAGGAGGGAGACGACCTGACCGTTGGACGTCGCTTCCGCGCTGTCCGCGAGGTTGCTCACCTCGGCACCACCGCTGCCGCCCGCGGCACCCAGTTGTCGACGACCCAGCGTGACCGCTCGCCGGCGCCGACCTTGACGAGCCCGAGGAAGAACACCTGGGCCCGCACGCCCGAGCCCTTGCGCGGCAGCAGCGCGACCTCGAGGAGCGCGCTCCGCGTGTAGGACTCGTCGATCTTGTAGGGCGCGACGTCGAGCTCGTCGATCGGGTAGGGGACGACGGGGTTCTCCCCGGTCGTCCAGCGCTCCTTCGTGAGGCCGCCGCGCAGGTTCGGGCCGACGAGCGTCCACGCCTCGTCGAGGTTCTGACGCGCGACCGCGGTCTGGATGAACCTGACCGCGACGCGGCGCGCCTCGTGCGGGAGCGGCGCCTTCACGAGGTGCTCCGGTTGCTGCGCCGGCGCGGCGCTGAAATGCTCGGGAGCCGGGTTCGTGTCCGGCCCGACCACGAGCACGAGCACGACGCCCGTGACGACGGCGAGAGCGCCGAGCGTCCAGAGCAGCCGACGCCGCGTCCGCCGCGCGCTCATGCGCGTCCGCCCTCGACCGCGCGCCCGGGACGGGTCGCCGCTCGAATCTGCGTGCTCGGGGCCGGTGTCGTCATCGTCGTCCGTCTGTCGGTGCGGAAGCCGGCCCGTGGGACACTCCGCGGGCCGGTCCGCCCGACGTCTGACGGCCAGACGTGTCTACAACACCGGCGACACGGTTCCCAGGAAACGTCGAGAACTTCGACGTTTGTGAGGTTCCCAGGGGTCCGTCCCGGAAAGGGGACTGACCTCGGCGACGCTCGGCGCTAGGTCACTGCGTCGCGGGGAAGAGGCCCCTCGAGGGGCCGGTTCCCTTGGACCGCTCGCGCCTGGCGAGCTCCGCGAGCTGCGCCTCGGCGTTCTCGAGCACCTTGAGCACGGCGCGCCCATGCGCCACGACGACGTTCCCGGCGGGAGTGACCGTCACGGATCTCGAGCCGCTGCCTCTCACCACGAGCGACTCGCCGATCGCAGACTCGAGTTGCGCGATCTGGTGGCTGATCGTCGAGCGGGAGTACCCGAGTCGCCGTGCCGCCTGGACGAAGCTGCCCTCCTCGGCGACGGCGACGAGCGCGAGCAGCGAGCGGACCTGGAGCCCGAGCCAGCGCGAGCGCTCGAGTGGCCGCCGCTCGGGCTCGTCCGGCTCGTCGTACGTCGGGCTCCAGGCACGCGCCTGGTCGGCCCGCTCCTTCGCGAGCTGGACCGCCCACTGACGGCGGAAGGCGTCATCCATCGCCGGGCGCGCCGCCCACGCGCCGACCGGCGTCCGTCCGCGAAGCCGCACCACACCGCCACCGCGCCGCCACGCCCGGGATATACCGCGGGCGGAGGACGACGGGCCGCACGCGCACGCTCGACGTGCGACGGCGCGCACCGCGACATGCGGCGACAGCGCCAAGCACCTGGGACGTACCGAGGATTGGCCCGAGGTGATCGATGCCGCGTACGACGTCGAGACGGCGAAAAAGTTGGCGCATCCGTCGTCCGTCTTCCGGCGGGCGATGCGGGACAGCGGTCCGAGGTGTTTACTCGCGGCGGAACCAGGGACGTGCGAGACCTCAGCTGAAGGCGCGACCGCCGTTCACCCAGATGTTCTGACCCGTGACGAAGTCCGAGCCGGGGCCGAGCAGGAAGAGAAGCGCGCCGACCATGTCCTCGGGTGCCTGCCTGCGGGCGAAGATCCGCTGGGCGGCGAGCGCGTCGGCCATCTCCACCTGGCGATTGTCGTAGTCGCGGTCGAACGCGATGTAGTCGGGCGTCAGGGTGTTGACGCAGACTCCGTCGGCCCCCAGCTCACGTGCGAGAGCGCGTGTGAGCCCGACGATCGCCGCCTTCGAGGCGACGTAGTGGGCGAAGCCGGGAGGGGCCGTCGGCACGGTCATCGAGGAGACGTTGACGATCTTCCCGTGCCCCTGGCGTCGCATCGCCGGAGCGACGGCGCGGGCGGTGAGCCAGGCTCCGCGGACGTTGACGTCGAACACCTTGTCCCATTCGTCGTCGTCGATCTCCTCGAAGGGGCGCTTCACGATCGCGGTGTAGTACGCAGCGTTGTTGACCAGGCCGTCGATCCGCCCGAACCGGTCGAGCGTCTCTGCGGCGAGCCGCTCGGTCTGCTGACGGTCCGAGACGTCGGTCACGACCGAGAGGGCGACGTCTTCGGTCTCGCGGAGGTCGGCTCCGACGACGGTCCAGCCGGCGGCGGCGAGCTCACGGCAGTAGGTGCTCCCGAGCCCGGAGGCCGACCCCGTGACGACGACGACGCCGGTCACGGGTCCCACGCGACGGGCAGCGACGCAAACCCCCGCGCGAAGAAGACGGGCTCGCGCACGGCCACTCCCTCCCCGGGCCGGAGACCGGAAAGGCGGCGGAGGAGCATCGGCAGCGCCACCCGGAGCTCGAGCCGGCCGAGCGGCGCGCCGATGCAGAAGTGGATGCCCTTGCCGAACGCGAGGTGCTTGCCGATGTCTCCCCGCTCCGGGCAGTAGTCGTCGGGCTCGGCGAAGACGCACTCGTCGCGGTTCGCCGACGCAAAGTGAGCCATCACCCTGGCGCCCCCGGGAATGGTGGCGCCGCCGAGCTCGACCTCGCGCGTCGTGACGCGGAACAGGCCCTGCGCGGGCGATTCGAGGCGGAGGATCTCCTCGATCGCCTTTGGCGCGAGCGACGGGTCGAGCAGATGCCCGCGGAGCTCCGGCTCGACGAAGAGGCGTGCGAGCGTGCTCCCGATCGCCCTCGTCACGGTCACGTGCCCGGCGACCATCAGGTCGAGGGGCAGGCCGGCGATCTCGACGACGCTCAGCGGGTCGGCTGCCGAATCGTTGGCCGCGACGAGGGCGCCGAGCAGGTCGTCGGTCGGGCGGCGCGACCGTTCCTCCACCGCCGCGACGCAGTAGTCCTGGAGCTCGACGAGCCCGCGGGCATGCTCGACGAGCTCTTCCGCGGGGCGGTCCTGCTGGAGCAGGAGCCAGTCCGTCCCCCAGTGGTGGATGCGCTCGAGGTCGTCCTCCGGGAACCCGAACAGCTCCCCGAGCACCCTGAGGGGAAGGGGCCACGCGAATGCCTCCACGACGTCGACGCTGCCGAGCGCAGCGAACCCGTCGATCAGCCCGGCTGCGATCTCCTCGATACGCGGCTCGAGCGCCTCGATTCGCCGCGGCGTGAACGCGCGCGCGACGAGGCCGCGGATGCGATCGTGGAGCGGCGGGTCGACCTCGATGATGTACGGCATCTCGGGGTGACCCTGCGCAAGGATCTCCGTCACCTCGGGCGGCCGCTCGGCCGTGGCCGAGGTGAGCGCGCCGACGGACGAGAAGGTCTTGTGATCCTTGAGGACCGTGAGCACGTCGTCGTGGCGCGTCACGACCCAGAGCCGCAGGTCGGGCGCGTAGAAGACCGGCTCCTCCTGCCTGGCCTGCGCAAGGACCGTGAACGGATCCTCGCGCTGCTCGGCGCTCGTCGGGTCGAACGCGATGGCCGTCGGCTCGCTCACGGTGCCGCCGCCGCCACTGCGGACGCTGCCAGCTCCAGCGCGCCGAGCACCTCCGGCCAGACCGGCGAGCGCGGGTCGATCGGCTCGAAGTGCCCGGCGTCGACCTCGACGACGCGGCAGTCGTCACCCGCCTCGCGGGCGCGCGCCGCATACGCCAGCGCGTGCGCGAGCGGCACGCGATCGTCGTCGACGCCGTGGACGAGAACCTGGGGCACCCGAAGCGGGAGCCGCGCCGCCGGGTCGGCCGCGAGGTATGCGTCGGGCACCTCGTCAGGAGACCCGCCGAGGAGCTCCTGGACGGCGCCCGACCCGAGCTCCGCCTCGGCCGCACGCGCGAGGTCGCAGACCCCGCCGAGCGCGACACAGGCGTCCACCATGCCCCGGGCGCCGAGCCACAGGGCCAGATGCCCGCCGGCCGAGTGCCCGACGGCGACGACGGGATGAAAGCCTTCGAGGCGGCGTCGCGCGGCGGCGACGTCGTCGAGCATGGGGCGGTAGGCGCCGGGCCCAAGGCGGCGGTACTCGACGTTCGCGCTCGCCCATCGCGCCTCGGCCAGCGCGACTGCGATCGCGGTCGTGTTCCGGCGCGTGAACCCGGCCCGCCAGAAGCCCCCGTGAAGCACGATCGCGAGTGGCTGCGCCTGGGTCGTCGAAGGCCCTCGGAGCTCGATCACCTGGTCTTCGTGCTCGCCGTAGGCCAGCACCTCCGCCTGACCGTCGCGTTCGCCGGCCCACCGCTCGAGCCCGTCGAAGAACGCGGGTAGCTCGTCGGGCCTCATGCGGCGACGACCCTCTGCAGCCAGGTCGAATCTCCGACGACGGCGAAGAGCAGCGAGAGATTGCGCAGAGCGGACGCGTGCAGGTCCCGCTCCTCCGCGAAGGTTCCGACACCGTCCTCGAGCACCAGGACGTCGAAGCCCCGCATGAAGGCGCTGCGGGCCGAGGTGTCCACGCAGCAGTTCGTGATGACGCCCGCGATCGCGAGCGTGTCGATCCCGCGCGTGCGAAGGTCGTCCTCGAGCGACGTCCGGAGAAAGGCGTCGTAGCGCGGCTTGCGAACGACAAGCTCGCCGTCCTCCGGCTCGAGCCCGTCGACGAGCTGCCAGCCCCACGACCCCGGGACGAACTGATCCGGAGGTCGTTCGTCGACTCCGTCCCTGCGGAACCGCTGCGGGAGAAGCCGGTGCACGGGAGGATCGGCGTTCGTGCTCATCGTCCAGACGACCGTCAGCCCGAGCGCGCGGGCGTCGGAGACGATCGGCCGGATTCGTGCAGCAGCGGCCGCGCAGGGGCCGACGTCGAAGCCGATGCGCGCGAAGTAGCCGTCCGCGTGGCAGAAGTCGTTCTGCACGTCGACCACGAGCAGCGCCGTGCGCTCGGGATCGACCGCGACCGGGACGTCGCCGGAGCTCGTCACGGTCGGGTCAGAGCTTGCACGAGGCGGTCTTGACGAACGCCGGCGAGTACAGGTCCTGATACGAGAACGGCGCGGTCTTGAAGGCGTTGCGCGCGATGCTCGCCGTCGACTTGATCTTCTGCACGTCGATGTAGCCGACGCCGTACTTCCGCGTGCACTTGTTCTGGACGAAGAACTTGAGGATCCGCAGCTCGTTCGCGGCCGCGATGGGATCCGCGAGCGGGACGTGCTTCTGCAGGATGTAGCCGGACTCGCCCGGGTTCTGCACGGCGTAGTTCAGTCCCTTGAGCAGCGCCCGCGTGAAGCGACGAACCTCGTCGGGCTTCGTCCTCACCCGCTCGTCGGTCGTGACGATCGCGTTGCCGAGCAGGCCCTTCAAGTACTGCGAGTACTTGAACGTCTTCACCTTCCGGCCGCCGGCCGCCTTGACGAGCGTCGGCACGCCGACGGTGAACTGGCCGATCGCGTCGGTGCGACCCGTCGCGAGCAGCGACGGAAGCGTCTGCGGCGTGCCGGGCACGATGTTCACCTTCGACGCGTCGATCCCGGCGCGCTTCGCGTAGAACGGGAAGAGCCGGATCACGATCGAGGCGGGCAGGTCCGCGAGCGTCTTGCCCTCGAGAGCCTTCGGCGTCGAGATCCCGCTGTCGGCGAGCGTCGCGATCGCGGCCTGGGTCGCCTGGCTGGTGATCGCCACGATCTTCACCGGGAAGCCGCCGGACACGCGCCCGACGATGTTGCCGAGTGTCTCCGAGCCCGAGTAGTCGATCTGGCCGGAGGCGAGCAGGCGGGCGTTGTCGGTGCCGAGCCCGGGCACGACGGAGACGTCGAACCCGGCGTCCCGGAAGTACCCCTTCTCGATCGCCACGTAAACGAACGCGTCGCGCCCGAAGGTTCCGAAGGAGGTGGCGTACTTGACGCTGTCGAGCTGTTGCCTCGACGTGGACGGAGTGGCGGTGGCGGCGAGCGCTCCAGCGACGACGGCGACGACGATGACGAGGGCTGCGGCGCGGCGGCTCAGGCGCATCTGGACGACCCCTTCCCGGTGAGAGAGACGACGGGTTATGCTCGGATTCGGAACTCTAGTTCACCATTCCGAACGAGGCAAGGAGGACGTCGTCCGTGGCGAGGATCCCGAAGATCGACCTCGAGTCCCACTTCTTCACGCCCGATTACATGGCGCTCCTCGAGAGTCGCACGAGCCCGCCGCGCTTCGAGGTCACGGAGGAGAACGTCCGCGTCTGGCTCGAGCCGTCTCTGCCCGACGTCATGCTGACCCACAGCCACCACCTGCGGAACACCCTCCTGGATCTCAGCGAGGCGCGCATCGCCGTCATGGACGAGGCGGGCATCGCAATCCAGTTCCTCAGCGTCTCGAGCCCGGGGTTCGAGCAGTTCGAGGAGGATGTCCAGGTCGAGCACACGCGGAAGGCAAACGACGCCCTCGCCGCGTTCGTCGCACTCCACCCGACCCGCTTCGTGGCTCTCGCGAGCCTTCCCGTCTCTGCTCCCCGAGAGGCCGCAGACGAGCTCGAGCGGTGTGTCACCGACCTCGGCTTCAAGGGCGGCAACATCCACTCGCACATCGGTGACACCTATCTCGACGACGTGCGGTACTTCCCGATCCTCGAGCGCGCCGCGCGGCTCGAGGTGCCGATCAACCTCCACCCCACGCTGCCGCACGCGAACATGCTCGGCCCGTATCTCGGCTACGGCTGGGCGATGCCCGGGCCGGGCCTCGGGTTCGGGCACGAGACCGCCGTGCACGCCATGCGCATCGTCTACTCGGGAGCGTTCGACAAGCTGCCGGGCCTCGAGCTGATCCTCGGCCACCTCGGCGAGGGCCTGATGCACTGGCTCTACCGGGTCGACTTCGACTTCAACAAGCCGTGGATGGCGAAGTCCCACCGGGCGGACATCGAGCGCAAGCCGAGTGACTACCTCCGCTCGAACGTCTGGTACACGTGCAGCGGCAACTGGCTCGACTCGGCGCTGCTCGCGACGATCCACGAGGTCGGCGCGGATCGCGTCATGTTCGCCAGCGATTATCCCTGGGAGCAGATCGGTGACGGCGCCGACTTCATCGAGGCCGCTCCGATCACCGAGGACGACCGTCGGAAGATCTGTCATGAGAACGCAGCGCGCCTCTTCGACCTCGCCGTCTAGACCTCCCACTCCGGAGAACCGGTCGGTCGGGCGCATCCTGGACGTGCTCGACCTGTTCCTGGACGGAGGGGCGACGTACACGCTCAAGGACGTCAGCGACGCGCTCGGGATTCCGAAGAGCACGACGCACGGGATCCTTCACGCGATGCACGGCAAGGGATACCTCACCGTCGACCCGGAGACGAAGCGCTACGCCGTCAGTCTTCGCCTCGTCGGACGCCTCTCCGCGACCCCCACCGTCGAGATCTTGCGCCAGCGCGCCCGCCGGCACCTGGAGCGACTCTCGACGACGCTCGGCGAGACGACGAAGCTCATCGCGTTCGAACGCACGCACAGTGTCGCGATCGACTTCGTCGACGGCACCGGGCCGCTCAAGTACGCCGTCACGCTCGGGCAGCGGTGGCCGTTCCACGCGACGGGAGGCGGCAAGCTCTACCTCGCGCAATTCGACGACGAGCGGCTGCGCGAGATGCTCACCGAGGGCCCGCTCGAGCAGATCACGCCACAGACCGTCGTCGACGTCGACGCGCTCGTCGGCGAGGTCGCCGAGGTCCGCCGAAAGGGCTGGGCCGGCCAGCGGGAGGAGATCCATGCGGGGATCGCCGGCTTCGCGGCGCCCGTCGTCGATGCGGCCGGGAAGCTGCTCGCCGCGCTCGTGGTGATGGGGCCGACGGCGCGCGTGGACGAGCACGCGGACGGCATCCTCGCCGCGCTCCTGGCGGAGGCCCAGGCCCTGAGCGTCGACATCGGAGCCCTGGCGTCCGAGCCCGACGCCAAGGCCGTACTCGCGTGAGCAGCGCGACCACCACGGCAGAGGAGAGCGTCGACGCCCGACCGCGTCGCAGTCTCGGCGCGATCGCCGTGCGAGTCCTGCTCCCCGCGCTGACGTTCGTCGTCCTCATCGGCCTCTGGTGGGTCGCCACGATCGTGTTCGGCTGGCCCTCGTACATCGTCCCCACGCCGCTCGAGGTGTGGCAGGAGATGAGCGACCAGCGGAGCATCCTCGCGAGCAACTTCAGGACGACCCTGTGGGAGGCGCTGCTCGGGTTCGGACTGGCGATTGCGATCGCAATCCCGTCCGCGGTCGCGATCGCCTATTCACGCACCCTCGAGCTGACGGTCTACCCCGCCCTGGTCGCGTTGAACGCGATCCCGAAGATCGCCATCGCACCGCTCCTCGTCATCTGGATGGGCTTCGGGGCCGGTCCGAAGATCGTCATGGTCGTCCTGATCTGCTTCTTCCCGATCGTGATCTCGACCGCCACCGGCCTCAAGGCGACTCCCGCGGAGATCGCCGAGCTCTCGCGCTCGCTGTCGACGTCGACGCTGCAGGACTTCCTGCGGTTCCGCTTCCCCTGGTCGCTCCCCTATGTCTTCGTCGGGCTCAAGGTGGCGATCGCGCTCGCGGTGATCGGAGCCGTCGTCGGGGAGTTCGTCGGTGCGACGAAGGGTCTCGGCTACGTCATCGTCGCGTCGGGCCAGAACGCGAACACGACGCTCGCGTTCGCCGCGATCGTGCTCCTCTCGCTGATGAGCATCGTCCTGTACTACGCGGTATCGCTCCTCGAGCGGGTGCTCGTCCCGTGGGCGGAGGAGACGTAGCCGCATGACGGCGATCAGCCTGAAGGACGTCTCCCACACCTTCGAGACGCGCGGGACGCGATTGCGGGCACTCGAGGGCATCGACCTCGAGATCGGCGAGAACGAGTTCGTCACGTTGGTCGGACGCTCGGGCTGCGGGAAGTCCACCCTGCTGCGCCTCATGGCAGGGCTTCTTCGGCCGACCGCGGGCGAGGTCGAGATCGGGGGGCAGGCGGTGGCGAGGCCGCGACGGGACGTGTCGCTGATGTTCCAGCGATCGGCGCTGCTCCCCTGGCGGACGGTGATCGAGAACGTGATGCTGCCGGTCGACATCCTGCGCCTCGACCGCCGCGCGCACCGCGCCCGCGCGGAGCAACTGCTCACGCTCACCGGGCTCGAGGGGTTCGAGGACCGGCGCCCCAACGAGCTCTCCGGCGGTATGCAACAGCGCGTGGCGCTCTGTCGCGCGCTCGTCCACGACCCGTCGGTCCTGCTGATGGACGAGCCGTTCGCAGCGCTCGACGCCCTCACCCGCGAGGAGCTCTCCCTCGAGCTGCAGAGAATCTGGGGCGAGGAGCGGAAGACGATCGTCTTCGTCACCCATTCGATTCAGGAGGCGACCCTGCTCGCCGACCGGATCGTCGTGATGAGCCCGCGCCCGGGCCGGATCGCGCGCATCCTGCCGGTCGCCGCCGGCCGCCCGCGCTCGCTCGGACTCACCGCGCACAGCCCCGAGCTCGACCGCGTCGGCGCCGAGCTCCACGAGCTCCTCTTCGCGCGCGAGCCCGAGGCGCAGCGAACCGCGTGAGCGAACCGCCGCGCGCCCAGTGCGATCGTCCGACACCGCGTGGAAGGTGTGCGTGACGCGCCTCGACGAACGGACGACGACCGCGAAAGGGTGCCTACGCGGCATCCCGAAACGGGTCGCGCACGCGCGCCGTTGTGGTGAATCCGACAGGCCTCGCGCGAGTCTCGGGGAGCTGACGCCCGCCCCTCCCTGCAAACTCCGTTCATCCAATTGAACGGAGGCGACGCCATGGCGAGGAAGACAGTCCGTGTCTCGGATATCTCCGGCCAGGAAATCCCCGACGGCAGGGGCGCGGTTGTTCGAATCACATTCGCCGACGCACGCCGTGGATCAAGGGAACTGGACGTAACCGATGCTGAGGCGGAGAAGCTTGGCGGTCGTCAGGTCGCCAGGCGGGGCAGGAAGCCTAAGGCCGCTTCCTGATCAGACGCTCCCCGTGCCCGACGACCTCGACTACGAATGGTTCGGCTGGCTGATCGAGCACCCTGCCGAGTGGTCGCGCGACGATCTCGCCACCGCTGAGGCTCTCCTTGCATCACAGCGACTCGCGGTCGATGATCGTCATCCGAAAGATCGAGCAGGTCGCGAGAGTGCTCAGGCGGTCGTTGACGCGCTCGAGTCCGCGATTCAGCAGCATCGCGCAGCACACGGTTGAGGCGCATAGAGGTAACGGGCGGCACCGCTGACGCGGGCGTGACCGCGAAGGTGGCAGCGCTCACGCCGACGCGCTCTTCGCCCTGACCAGCGCGCTGACGGTCGCGTTCACGGGCGCCTGCAGGCCGACCTCGCGTGCGGCGGGCGGGATCGCGCCGTTGATGACGTCGATCTCGCTCGGGCGTCCTGCGAGCAGGTCGAGGAGCATCGAGGGCCGCGCGGGGCGGATCGCCTCGCCGAACGCGCGGGCGTAGGCGTCGGGCTCGTCGAAGGAGAGCGCGATGCCGCGCGCACGCGCGACGTCGTAGGCCTCGCGGGCGCAGCCCGACGCGACGCTCCAGGCATCCGCGTCGTCCAGCACCTCGCCGATCGTGAGCTCGAGGATCGCGCAGGTCGCGCTGAAGCAGACGTTGCAGACGAGCTTCTCCCAGACGAGCCGGTCGACGTCGTCGTAGGTCTCGACGCGGAAGCCGGCCCGTGACCAGACCTCGGCGACGTGCTCGATCCGCGGCGTCACGGGGCCGTGCCGCTCGCCGATCCGGACGAGCTCCCAGCCGTTGTGGTGCACGTGGCCGGGCGCGACGATCGACGCCCCGAACCCGCCGACGACGCCGATCGCGACGCGTTCCTCGCCCAGCACCGCCGCGACCCGGTCGGCGCTGCCGAGCCCGTTCTGGATCGGCAGCACCACCGTGTCCGGGCCGAGGAGCGGCTGCGCGGCGGCCGCCGCCTCCTGCACGTGCATCGCCTTCGTCGCGATCACGACGAGCTCGCACGGGCCTACCTCGGCGGGATCGGTCGTCGCGTCGACTCGCACGGTGCGGTTCCCGCTGGCGCCCTCGACGACGAGGCCGCGCGCCCTGATCGCCTCGACGTGCTCGGCCCACGAGTCCACCGCCCAGACCTCGTTGCCGCTGTCGCCGAGGAGACCGGCGTACACCGAGCCCATCGCGCCGGCCCCGACGACGGCGATCTTCACGACGGCAACGCTAACGGCCGACGGCGGGCGGAGCCGCCGTTGTCGCCATGCGCGTCACAGTCCGCCCGCGGTCGGACGACTCGCAGATACCTCGCGGGCCGACGGGATCTCCCTTCTCACGCGAAGGTCGGGCGCGGCTCGTTACCGCTCTGCAGGTCTGGGCGGCGGCCGCGGCTCGGCCGGCCTCTCGGAGCTCCGCGCTGTGCTGCTCTAGAAGCACGTTGGGCGGCAGCGCGAAGGACTCATCTAGCGCGAGAGTCTGAGGAGGTTCAGAATCGTTTCCGGCGGGGTACCGCTCGCGCGTCAACCGACAGGGGAGGGAGATATGAAGCGGCTCGTTGTGCTTGTCGCCGTATGCGCTTTGTGTTTGGTTGCCGCGACGGCAGCTACGAGTGCGTCCCCACTTCAGTGTCCGCTGCCGAGCGGCGAGGGGACACCGGAGGAGTTCGACGCCACGATTGTGGGTACGCCAGGTGACGACGTTATCCGTGGCACCGAAGGGCAGGACGTGATCGTGGGCCTCGGTGGCAATGATCGAATCTGGGGGCTCGGCGGTGATGACCTGATCTGTGGGGGGCTTGGTGACGACGTGATCGACGGTGGCGACGGCGGTGACTTCATCCTGGGTGACACCGGTGATTCGTTCCGGCTGGGCCAGGGTGGGGGCATGAATGTCCCCGGCGGAAACGACGTCATCATCGGTGGTTCCGGTGACGACGGGCTCGCTGGCGAGAACGGCAGCGACACCATCAAGGGTGGTGCGGGCAACGACTTTGCGACAGGTCAGACCGGCGCCGACAACGTCTCCGGCGACGAGGGCAACGACGACTTGTTCGGCGGCCCCGGTGACGACGTAGTGAACGGTGGGGATGGCAACGACAACCTCACCGGCAACTTCGGGAACGACACGCTGCTCGGTGGAAAGGGTGACGACACACTGTTCGGGGATGCCTTCTTCGGCGATCCGGGTGCGTTCGACGTCTGCAACGGCCAGCAGGGCTTCGACCTTTCTGCAACGTGTGAGGTCAACAACCAGATGGAAGGGGACCTCCCGCCCGAGGGGTGAAGCGGACTCGGGATCGAGGTTACGAGCGGCGCCGCATGGCGCCGCTCGTCTGCGAACGTCTGCATCTAGACGACGCGCATCGCGGACGTTCTGCCTGGGGGGACGGCGACAAGCACCGGACAGTCTCCGCTGGCAGCAGGCGCTCGAGACCGGCGGCGTGGTCGTCGGCGACGAAATCCGGATCTCGGCGGACATCGCCGCAGGCACCGAGCGCCGCGACGCCTGACGGCGTAGCCGACGCTCTCATGGTTTCTACAGATGAGTCGCCCGCGCACGGCGGCGAGGATCTGGGATGCGTCGGTCGGTTGCTCGAACCCGTTGTGCCGGCCGCGAGGATGGGAGGGTCAGCCGCTACTGCCTCATCTCGATCTCGATGAACGTGAAGTCGTGGTCGTTCGTGTTGACGACGTCATGTTCGACGCCGGCCTCTCGGAAGTAGGGCGCGCCGACCGTCAAGTGGGAGTCCCTCGTGCCCTCGGGCTCGACGAGTTCGAGCGTACCGGCCGTCAGAGGGACGATCACGTAGTCGTACTCGTGCACATGCCAACCCGTCGCTGCACCGGGGGCGAAGCGCCACCGTGTCACTCGCACGCGATCGTTGTCGATCAGCACGGTTGAGGTCGCGCGCCCGGTCATCCGCCTCTCCCTGGGCGCAGGGCAGTCGCTCCGTGGCATTCCGCGGTCACGTAGCCAGATCGGAACGCCGCGCCTCTCCGGTCTGGTTCGTCCAAGCCATTGTCCGATGCCCCGCCCATCCCGACCTCCGGCTCGTCTTCCTGGAACCGCCTGGGTAGCCACTCCGCAGTGGTGAGCAGCAGCTCCCCGAAGCGGCGCCCGAGGAGGCGACAGATCTCGGCCGCAGAGCCTGACCTTGATGGACGCGCGCACGGCGTCGTCGAAGCCCCTGGATGAGCGGCGTATCGAGCGCTCCGCGCGTTGTCTTGTAGGGGCTCGAGGCCCTCGTTGGTCGATGACGTCGCACACGGTCGAGGCGCGAGACGATATCGAGCGATTCGCCGCGAGCCGCGCCCGGCCAGGCCGCGTCCCTGGTAGCGACCCAGGCGGTCGGCCGTTCAACCATGCGGTCGTCGACCGGGCTGGCTGGTCGCTGACCAGGAGGTCTTCCCCGTAAGAGTGCCGTCTGCGGCCCGTCCCGATCGGCGTTCGC
>NZ_DATMBZ010000112.1:0-20505 GCF_035558935.1 Gaiella sp.
CGGACAGGATCGTGACGTCCGCCTCCCCACCGCTCTCCCGGTACTCGGCGGCGAGCCGACCGCCCGCGAGGCCCCCTCCGACGATGACGATCGAGTCGTTTGCCATGGTGGATCAGTACCCGATTCGTGTCGCGCCGACACGCGGTCCTTACTTCGTGCCGCGATCGTCGGCACTCTTGGACGAATGGCCGTCCTGATCGCCTCCGGCCTCCGCAAGGAGCTCTCCGGCGACCCCCTCTTCGACGGGGTCTCGTTCCGCCTGCGTCGCGGCGACAGGCTCGCGCTCGCCGGGCCGAACGGGGCGGGCAAGACGACGCTGCTGCGGGCGATCATGGGCGAGACGTCGCTGCAGGGTGGCGAGCTCGCGTTCGCAAAGGACACGCGCGTCGCTCTGCACGACCAGCGCCCGCCACGCGGCCAGGGGCTCACGCTCCGGGAGTACTCGCTCTCGGGCGCGGGCGACCTCGTCGCGATCGAGGAGGACCTCCGCCGGCTCGAGGAGGCGATGGCGGCGGGCGACCATGCTGACGCGACATTGCGCCGCTACAGCGAGGCGCAGGCGCGGCTCGAGCACGCCGGCGGTTGGGCGTGGCGCGACCGCGCGGCGTCGATCGTGCGAGGCCTCGGCTTCGCCGACGACGATCTCGACCGGGCGCTCGACACGTTCTCCGGCGGGGAGCTGACGCGGGCCTCGCTCGCGCGCGCGCTCTCCTCCGATCCCGACCTGCTCCTACTCGACGAGCCGACGAACCACCTCGACGTCGAGAGTCTGGAGTGGCTCGAGCGCGAGCTGACGTCGCTCGACGCGGCGGTGATCCTCGTCGCCCACGACCGCTGGTTCCTCGAGGCGGTCACGACGGCGGTGCTCGAGCTCGGCGGCCCGAAGCCCTTCTTCTTCGACGGCCCCTGGCACGAGTGGCGCCGCGAGAAGGTGGCCCGGGCGTCGGCTGCGGCGACGCAGCTCGGCCGCGTCACGGACGACATCGAGCGCCTCGAGCGTTTCGTCGCCCGGTTCCGCTACAAGAAGTCGAAGGCGAAGCAGGCGCAGGCCAAGCTCTCGCAGATCGGGCGGCTCGAGAAGGAGCGTCGCGCGGCCTCACAGGAGCTCGAGGCGATGACGAAGCGCCGTCGCACCCTCGGCTTCGAGTTCCTGAAGCCCGAGCGGTCGGGCCGGATCGTCCTCGAGGCCGAGGGGCTCGTCGTCTCCGCGGGGGACAAGCTGCTGCTCGACGGGGCAGCGCTCGTGCTCGAGCGGGGCGAGCACGTCGCGCTCGTCGGCCCGAACGGCTCCGGCAAGACGACTCTGCTCGAGACCCTCCTCGGGCAGCGCGAGCCGGACGAGGGACGCATCAAGGTAGGCCACGGCGTCGTGCCGGCCTACTTCTCGCAACACGAGGCGGAGCTCCCCGAGCACGGGTCGATCCTCGACGTCACCGTCGCCGAGACGAGGCTGCAGCGCCCCCAGGCGCAGAACCTGCTCGGCCGGTTCCTCTTCTCCGGCTGGGAGACGCACGAGAAGCAGGTCTCGGTCCTCTCGGGCGGCGAGCGACGCCGTCTCGCGCTCGCACTCGTCGTGGCCTCGGGCGCCAACCTACTCGTCCTCGACGAGCCGACGAACCACCTCGACCTCGAGAGCCGCGAGGCGCTCGAAGCCGCGCTCGAGGCGTTTCCCGGAACGGTGCTCCTCGTCTCGCACGACCGGGCCGTGCTCGACGCGGTGCCCGACCGGATCGTGGCGGTCGAGGACCTGGCGCTCCGCTCCTACGACGGTGGCTGGGCCGATCTCGTCCGCGAGCGGGAATCGACGGAGGCATCGATTCCCGCCAACCCCGTGCGCAGGCGTGTCGCGAAGCCGACGCCGAAGGCCGCGCCGGCCCCGCCCCGGAACCGCGAGCTCGACCGGGTGGAGAAGCGGATCGCCGAGCTCGAGCCGCGCGTCGCGGAGCTGGAGCTGCGTCTCGCAGAAAGCTGGACGGACATGGACCTCCTCGCGTCCTACACCGCGAGCCGCGAGGAGCTCGACCAGCTCCTCGCGCGCTGGGAGGTCCTGTTCGGCGAGGCGCAGGCCGACGCGGCCTCGCACGTGGAATCGGGATGAGCGACACTTCGCACCCCCACCACCGCCGGTAGGAGCGTCCGTGTCCTCACACAGCCGGTTTTCGAGCTACGACGAGGCCGTCGCCGCCCACGAGTGGGTCGTCCCAGAGCGCTACAACATCGCGGAGGACGTCTGCGACAAGCACCCGCCCGACAAGCTCGCGATGCTGTGGGAGGACTACCGTGGCAACGAGCGGCAGGTCACTTGGGGGGAGCTGCAGGAATGGAGCAGCCGGCTCGCGAGCGTCCTCGGACGGCACGGCGTGGCGCCCGGCGACCGCGTCGCGATGCTCCTCACCCCCCGGCCGGAGACGGCGGCCGCGTTCCTGGGGACGTTCAAGGCGGGTGCGATCCTGCTCTCCCTGTCGGTGCTGTACGGCGACGACGGCATCCACCACCGCGTGAGCGACTCGCAGGCGAAGGTGCTGCTCACGAACGCCGAGAACGCCGAACGCGTCCGTGGGCTCGGCCTCCCCGTCGAGCACGTCCTCGTCCTCGACGACGACCTGATCGCCTCCGGCGATCCGGTGTTCGCGCGGGTGGACACGGCGGCCGACGACCCGGCGCAGCTCTATTACACGTCGGGGACCACGGGTCTCGCGAAGGGGATCCTCCACGCGCACCGGTACCTGCTCGGTCACAACGAGTTCGAGCTCTGCCACGACGTCCAGGACGGCGAGCTGTTCCACGGGATGGGCGAATGGGCCTGGGTTGCGGGGATCGCGCCCCTCCTCGGCCCGTGGCGGTACGGGGCCGTTCAGGTCGTCTACGAGCGCGAGGGCGGCTTCGACGCCCACAGGCAGCTCGCGTTCCTCTCCAAGTACCAGGTGACGAACGTCTTCTCGACCCCGACCGCGATCCGCTCGATGATGTCGATCGACGACGCGGGCGAGCGCTACCCGCAACGGTTCCGCATCGTCTGCGCCGCAGGGGAGCCGCTCAACCCCGAGGCGATCCGCTGGTTCCGGCAGCAGTACGGGGTCACGATCCTCGACTTCTACGGGCTCTCGGAGAGCTACCCGCTGTGCGCGAACTTCCCGTTCATGGAGGTGCGAGAAGGGTCGATGGGCCGGCCGACGCCGGGGTGGGACGTCGCGATCCTCGACGAGGACGAGCGGCCTCTGGCCACCGGGGAGCGCGGCGAGATCTGCCTGCGCGCCCGCAGCAACCCGCACTACCCGCTCGGATACTGGAACAACGAGGCCGCGGCACGTGAGACCTTCGGTGGCGAGTGGTTCCACACGAAGGACGCGGCGCACATGGACGACGACGGGTACGTCTGGTACGAGGGCCGTGCCGACGACGTGATCATCGCCGCCGGCTACCGGATCGGCCCGTTCGAGGTCGAGTCGGCGTGCCTCGAGCACCCGGCCGTCGCCGAGGCGGCCGCGGTCGCCTCGCCCGACGAGCGGCGCGGGCACGTCGTCAAGGCCTTCGTCGTCCTTGCCGACGGCGAGGAGCCGAGCGACGAGACCGCGAAGTCGATCCAGCAGCACGTGCGGACGCGCCTCTCCGCCTACCACTACCCGCGGCGGATCGAGTTCGTCGAATCGCTTCCGAAGACGCTCACCGGGAAGATCCGCCGGATCGAGCTGCGAGAGGCCGAGGCGCAGCGCGTCCGCGAGGCTGCCGAGGCGCCTTAAGCGGCGAAGGTGTGACGGAAGGGTCGAACGGCGGCGTAGAGAAGGCGTGCACGCGATGACGCTCGAGCAGCCGCTCGCCACGCGCCCGCCGGCGAGCCTCGCGGAGGCCGCGGAGGCGCACCTCGACGACGTCTACGGCTACCTGCTCTACCTCACCCGCGACCGCGAGACCGCCGAGGACCTCGCCAACTCGACCTTCGAGAAGGCGCTTCGCCTCTGGAGCCGGTTCGACGCGCGGCGAGGCAGCGCACGAACCTGGCTGCTCGGGATCGCACGGACGACGGCGCTCGACTGGTTCCGCTCGGAGTCCCGGCGGCGGCGGCGCGAGGAGGCGGCTGCACTCGCCGAGCGCGTGGAGGAGACATTCGTCGAGGGCCTCTCCCCCGAGCTCGAGACCGCGCTCGCCTCGCTGAGCGCGGGGGAACGCGAGGTGCTCGCGCTCCGGATCGTGCTCGAGCTGGACGGCGACGCCACCGCACGCGTGCTCGGGATCAGCCCCACCGCAGTCTCGACGCGGCTGAGCCGCGCGCTGAAGCGACTCGAGGAAAGGGTGAACGAGGGATGACCGTCAACCAGATCGTCGACGAGCTGCGCGCGACCCGGCCCGCGGCGGGTGAGGCGCTCCGCCTCCAGGTGCTGACGCACGCGTCGGCCCCAGCGGTCACCGAGCCGTCTTGGCGCGACCGGCTTCGCAGCCGTCGCCGGCTCCTGCTCGCCCTTCCCGCGGCCGCCGGGCTCGCCGTCGTCTCGGCCGTCGCGATCGGCGTCACGCGGCCGGAGCAGGCCGCACGCGAGGCGACCGCGCCGCCCGCATCGGTCGAGCTGCAGCGGAGCGCCGGCACGCCACAGTCTGCGGGTATGACGCTCGTAGGCCCGTCGGCCGACTCCTCGAGAGCACAGGAGAAGGCGCCCGCTCCGTTCGCTGGGCGCGCACAGCGCTACAGCGGCAGCCTCACGCTCGCCGTGGAGGACACCGATGCGCTCTCCGAGGCGACGCAGCGCGCCCTCTCGATCGCGCGCGACCTCGGCGGCTACGTGGTCTCGGTGCAGTACGCGACCGGAGACCAGGGCGCGGCGTCGCTCACCCTTCGCGTCCCGTCGACCCGCGCAGCGGATGCGGTGACGCGGCTCTCCGGCCTCGGCACGATCGTCGCCCAGAACGTCCAGATCGACGACCTCCAGGAGTCGCTCGACACGCTCGACGGCCAGCTCGAGCGCCTCCGCGCCCAGATCGCGGCGCTGACGGCGGCGATCGACCGCGCCGAGACGTCTGCCGAGCGCGCGCGTCTCCTCGAGCGGCGCGCGCAGGCACAGGCCCAGCTCCGCGACCTCCGCGCAAACCGCGCCGCGACCGCCGAGGCCGCGCGGAACGCGACGATCCAGCTCGATCTCCGCACCGAGGCGTCCTCCGGCGTCGCCGCGCCGGGCTCACGGCTCGACCGCGCGCTCGACAAGGCGCTCGCGATCCTCGCCTGGGAGGCGGTCGTCGTGCTCGCGCTCGCGGTGGCGCTCGCCCCGATCGCGCTCGTCGCACTCGCCGTCTGGGGCGCGCGCCGTGCGCACCGCAGGCGCGAGGAGGACCGGCTGCTCGCCGCCTCCTAACGCGTGTCCAACGTCCCGATCAACGCCTCGGCGACGACCTTCAGCGGGCGCCCGGAGATCTGGCTCGCCTTGCGGAGCCGCGCGAACGCCTCCTGCTCCGTAAGGCCCTCCCGCTCCATGAGCAGCCCCTTCGCCCGCTCGATCGCCTTCCGGGCGGCGAGCGCCTCGGCGAGCGAGTCCGCCTCTTCACGGAGCGCGACGAGCTCCCGGTGTCGCGCCCGGGCAGTCTCGACCGCGGGAAGCAGGTCGGACTCGCGGAAGGGCTTCACGAGGTAGCCGAACACTCCCGCCTCGACAGCTCGGGCGACGAGCTCCTGCTCGCCGTAGGCCGTCACCATCACGATCGGGATCGGCCGCTCGTCGAGGATCCTCCGCGCGGCGTCGATCCCGTCCAGCTTGGGCATCTTGACGTCGAGCAGCGCCAGGTCCGGCGCCTCGCTGCGCGCGAGCGCCACTGCCTCCTCGCCGTCACGCGCCTCCGCGACGACCTCGAAGCCCGACCGTTCCAGGAGCTCGCGCAGGTCGAGCCGGATGATCGTCTCGTCCTCCGCGATCAGGATGCGCATGGAGATGCCGGTCACGGTATCGCCCGCGCGCGCCGGCGTCACGCAGGGAAGCGCACCTCTGCCCGCAGCCCTCCGCGGTCGACGAGCTCGAGCGTCCCTCCGAGCTCGTCGCGCACGAGCGCCCGGACGATCGACATCCCGGTTCCGTCGGCGGCGCCGGTCATCCCCGCTCCGTCGTCGGTCACTGCGAGCACGGCGTCCGAGCCGTCGCGGGCAAGCTCGATGGAGACGTGGTCGCCGCCGTGCTCGAGCGCGTTCGAGAGGAGCTCGCTGAAGACGAGCGCGAGCGCCGTCGCGCGCTGGCCGGCGAGCTCGACCGGCTCGAGCTCGGCGGAAACGTGCTTTCCGGCGACGAGCCCCTGCACGAGCGTCGCGCGAAGTCGATCGACGAGCTCTGCGAGGTCGACGACGTCCTCCCGGTGCTCGGTCAGCTCCTCGTGGACGGCGGCGATCGCGAGAATCCGGTTGACCGAGTCCCCGAGCGCCTTCCCGGGATCGACTCCCTCGGCGCGCGCCTGCAGTCTGAGCAGTGAGGCGACGGTCTGGAGGTTGTTCTTGACGCGGTGATGGATCTCCTGGGCAAGGACGCCGCGGAGCGCCATCCGCCCGTGCTCGAGCGCGACCGCCGCCTGGTTCGCGATCGCGTCGAGCAGCTGCCGGTCGTCCTCCGAGAACGGCGTGTCGCGATCGACGACGAGCTCACCGATGCCGCGGCCGCGCCAGCGCAGCGGGAGGCGGACGGCATGGGAACCGGCGCGCCCCTCGGGCCAGGCGATGCGACCGTCCTCGAGCACGACGGCGGCGCCGGTGGCGTGCAGCGACTCGACCGTCGTGCGCACGATCGCCTCGAGCGACTCCTCGAGGTAGAGCGACTCGGAGACCGCCTGCGAGATCCGCGCCAGGGCCTCGAGCTCGTCCACCCGCCGGCGCGTCTGGGCGTACAGCTTCGCGTGCTCGATCGATTGGCCGACCTGCGAGGCAATCGAGGTGAGCAGGCCCATCTCGGCGCCGGTGAACGCACGGGGCTCACGCGTGCGGACGTTGAGGGCTCCCTCCAGGACGTCGCGGGCGAGAATCGGCACGGCGAGGATCGACTCGTACTCGTCCTCGCGCAGGTTCGGGAACGCCTTGAAGCGCGGGTCGAGGTGCGCGCCGGACGGGATCATGACCGGCCGACGCTCCGCCGCCGCGACACCCGTGATCCCGATCCCGCTCCGCATGCGCGGCGCGCTCGTCGCGTCCTCGATCCGGGTCCCGTGCGTCGCGCGCAGCACGAGCTCGTCGGCCCGATCGTCGTAGAGGTAGACGAAGCACGCATCGGTCTCGAGCGCCGCCGCGACCTCGTGCGCGATCGCCTCGAGCACCTCCTGGAGGTCGAGCGACGAGTTGACGACCTCGGTCGTCCGCGTCAGGAGTGCGAGATGGCGCGCGGCGTCGTCCACGGGGCCGGGGCGCTCGGACGCTTCCTCCGCACCTCCTTGGCCTTTCACACAGAAGCCTCCGTTCAGTCCAGTGTCGTAAGCACGACCGCGCCGAGCGCGGGCACGGCGATCGTGAGCCCGAAGTTGAACCAGCCGACGACGACGAGCCGCCGTCTCGTGGTGGGAGCCGACGGGTCGCGAGCCCGGAGCTCGCGCTGCAGCCGAGGGCCGAGCACGTAGTCGTGGAGGAGCCCTCCGACGACGAGGAGGGCGACCAGCACCGACTTGAGGATGAGCGCCCGGTCGAAGTCCGTGTCGAGCGCGGCACGGTTGAAGCCGCCGTGACGGTCGGTGAGCCAGAGGCCGGAGAGCACGGCGACTGCCATCGCGCTCCAGCCGATCGGGCGCCAGCGGCGCCCGAGCGTCCGCATGGCCGTCGCCCGCGCTTCGCCCTCGAGCTGACGGATCGCGGGCACCCCGACGAAGACGAGGATCACCGTGCCGCCGACCCAGACGCTCGCCGAGAGCACGTGCAGGATGCGGAGCGCCGTCATCACGGGAGGCTCAGGCTACGGGTTTCAACCGAGGCATCCGTCGGTTCGCGACGGATAGCGTCGGGGCCGATGGCGCGTGACTGGGCCCTCTTTCTCCACCTGACCGGTGTCCTGCTGTTCGTCGGCGGCAGCATCGCCGTGACCGCGCTGCGGCTGCTCGCGATCGGCAAGGAGCGCCCCTCGGAGAGCGCCACCCTGTTGCGCGCCGTGCGCCCGCTCGTGCCGCTCGTCGGCACCGGGCTGCTGCTGACGCTCGCCGCCGGCGTCTGGCTCGCGAACGAGCTCCGCGTGCCCTACGACTCCGGCTGGCTCCAGTGGACATACGCGCTGGTGGTCTGGCTCGGCGTCGTCGGCGCGATCGCGGGCCGGCTGGACCGAAGGACGCGCGAGCTCGCCGAGCGCGAGGCCGCCTCCGGTGACCGGCCGTCGCCGGAGCTCGTGCGTCGCCTTCGCGACCCGCTCGCGCTGACGCTCGACGCGTCGATGCTGGTGGCGACGGTCGCCATCGTCGCGCTCATGGTCTGGAAGCCCTAGAGGAACCGCAGAACGACCACGGGCCCCCACCGGGGACCCGCGATCGGCCGTCAGACACAGGCGTGGCCGCTCGCCTAGCGACTCCGCCTGCACCGCAGATCATGCGCTTTCCACCCGCCGATGTCCAGAGCAAAGCAGCAAGAGACAGCGGTTGGGTCTTCAGGCCGCGAAGCAGGCCGCTGCAGGGATCTGCCCCCGCCGCACGCGGGGATCCGCTCGGCGGATCCCCGCTTCGCGGAGAACTACAGCGCGCTCAAGTAGCGCTCCTTCTCCCACTCGGTGACCTGGACGCGGTACTCGTTCCACTCGCGTCGCTTGAGCTCGACGTAGCGAGGGAAGATGTGCTCACCGAGCGCGCGAGCCATGAGCTCGGAGCCGGCGAGCTCCTCGGCCGCCTCGCCGAGTGATCCGGGCAGCGCGACGATGCCGCGCTCGTCCCGTTCGGCCTCCGAGAGCCGGTAGAGGTTCGTCGTCATCTCGTCGGGGAGCTCGTAGCCCTTCTCGATCCCCTCGAGCCCCGCGTGGAGGAGCGCCGCGAACGCAAGGTACGGGTTGCACGCCGGATCGGGGCAGCGGATCTCGGCGCGGGTCGCCTGCTCGGCGCCGGGCTTGTAGAGCGGGATCCGGATCAGCGCGGAGCGGTTCCGCTGCGACCAGGCGACGTAGACCGGCGCCTCGAAGCCGGGCACCAGCCGCTTGTAGGAGTTCACCCACTGGGCGAGCACGGCCGACATCTCGCGCGCATGGACGAGGAGCCCGGCGATGAAGGCCTTCGCCGTCTTCGAGAGGTGGTGGGGGTCCTTCGCGTCGAAGAACTGGTTCCGCCCGCCTTTGAAGAGGGACATGTGGGTGTGCATGCCCGACCCGTTCTCACCGAAGAGTGGCTTCGGCATGAACGTGGCGTAGTAGCCGTGCCAGGCGGCCACCTCCTTCACGACGAGCCGATAGGTCATCGTGTGATCGGCCATCGCGAGCGCGTCCGCGTAGCGCATGTCGATCTCGTGCTGCGACGGCGCCACCTCGTGGTGGTGGTACTCGATCGGGATACCCATCGCCTCGAGCGCATGGATCGTGTCGTTCCGCACCTCGGTCGCGGCGTCCTGGGCCGTCATCGCGAAGTAGCCGCCCTCGTCGAGCGTCTTCGTGTCGTTCTCGTCCTCGAAGAGGAAGTACTCGAGCTCCGGCCCGACGTTGAACGCGTCGAACCCGAGCTTTCGCATGCGGTCGAGGGCGGCGCGGAGGACGTAGCGTGGATCGCCCTCGTACGGCGTCCCGTCCGGCTTGACGACGTCGCAGATGACGCGCGCGACCTTCGCGCCGATCTCGTGGCCGTGGTCGTCGATCGGCCGCGGCATCACCTGGAAGGTGTCCGGGTCGGGGATCGCGACCATGTCCGACTCCTCGATCGCGTTGAACCCCGTGATCGACGAGCCGTCGAAGCCCATCCCGTCGTCCAGCGCGCCCTGCATCTCGGCGGGCGTCACCGCGAACGACTTGAGGTGACCCTCGAGGTCGGTGAACCAGAAGAGGACGTGCTCGATGTCCTCGTCGCGCAGCCGCTTGAGCACCGCGCGCCGCGCGGCGACGCTCGACGTCGCGCGGTCCTTCGACTTCACCATCGTGGAACGGCTCGCGCCCGTCGCCGATCTCGGTCTCGCCATCAGAGCTCTCCTCCTTGAAAACGACAAAAGCCCCGGACGCGGTCGAACCGCGCCCGAGGCCCCGTTGCCTCGAAAAGCATGCGGGACACTATCACTCCGCCCCGCCGGACGGTGACGGAGCGGCGGCGGCCTCCGGCGGAGGGCCATGGCGGACCGTTGACTCCCGTTCACGACCCACACGACCGGGGGGAGTGCTAGGGTCCCGACCTTCCGTTACGGCTCAAGCCGACGCCAAGCATGCCCCCCCATGCAAAGCGACCGAATCCCCACACGGAACCGCCGCCCCGCGCGTGAGCAAGCCGCTGCGGTCCCCGCCCCCGAAGCAGGAGGCGCTATCCACGCATGACCGAACAGAAGCTCGTCGAGCAAGCACTCCATCTCCCCCGACGCGAAGCCCGCCGCTGGCGTCACACCCCACTCGAACAGGAAGATCTCGTCGCAGACGGCAATCTCGCGCTGGCCAAGGCGGCGCGGCGGTACGACCCGTCCTACGGCGTTCCCTTCGCGGCGTTCGCGACGCCGTACGTGCGCGGTGCGATCACCGACACCGTGCGGACGCGAGCCCGTCGCGCGACGCTCGGTGACGGCCACTACGCCGACGTCGTCGGCTTTCCCGATCTGACGTCACATCCGAGCGACGACCGACGGTCGTTCGAGCCCACGGACCCGGGCCCGACGCCGCACGACACTGTCGAAAGCCTCGACCGGCTCCGCGTGATCGGGACGCTTCCCGAGCGCGAACGGATCGCGCTGATCCGGACGATCGTCGACGGCGACACCGCCGCCGACGTCGCGAAGGACCTCGGCGTGAGCCCCGATCGCGTGTACACGCTCGTCCACAACGGCTCGACGCGGGTGCGGAAGCGAGCCGCATGACGAGCCTGCTCGCCGAGATCCTCGAAGGGGAGCCGCTCACGGACCGTGAGACGGAGATCCTGGCGGCCGCCGCGGAGGGAGAGACCGCAGCCCAGACCGGCGAGCGACTCTTCCTCTCCTCGGAGACCGTGAAGGGCTACCGCAAGCGGATCATCGCGAAGCTCGGCGCCCGGAACGGCACGCACGCCGTCGTGCTCGCAATCCGTCGCGGCCTCCTCCCGCTGGCGCCGCAACCCATGCGGGCGCATGCACGGGTCCCGGTCCGCACCGGCGCGGTACCGCGTCGGCACTGACCGCCGGCCGGCGTCTGTCTACGGGCGCTCGCGCGCCAGCGCCGCCTCGACCTCGTCGAGTGCGCCTTCCACGCGGATCCACGCGGGCCGCGGCTCGTACCCGAGCTTGTCGTTGACGGCGCGCATCGCCGCGTTCGCGGCCTGCGTCGACGTCTGGAGCTCCCGGTAGCCCGACCGCGAGGCCCACGCGATCTGCGCCCGCTTGAGAGCCGTGGCGATCCCACGGTTGCGATGGCTCGCGGTGACGGACGTGAGCCCGTGCTCCGCGAGGTGTGGATCCGCGGCGCGGCGAATCAGCCCTGAGAAGCCGACGACGGTCCCGCCGTCGAGCGCGATGAGCGTGCCGCCCGCCAGGACGTCGGGCCCCGTTGCGTCCTCCTCGACCCACCGCTCGTACGACGGCATCTCGAGCGGCGCATGGAGCGGCATCTCGGGCAGTGTCTCGCACGCAAGCGCGTAGACGGCGGGGAGCAGGTCGAGCCTGCTCGAGAGCTCCACGAGCTCGATGCCCTCGGGCGGCTCGGGGTCGGGCTCGCCGGGCCGCACGGGCCGCGAGATCTCGAGCTCGCGGAGCACCTCTCGGAGCGCGTACCGCGCGGCGAAGGCTTCACCGGCGACGTCTCCCTCCTCCACGCCTGCCGCGAGCACCTCGCTGCCGTGCGCGCGCGCGGCAGCGAGGCACCGCTCCAGGAAGGCGCGCCCGAGCCCGCGCCGGCGGTGCTCGGGGAGGACGACGTTGCCCATGTACGTTCGGCCGGGCAGGTCCGAGCGGATCGCCGCGGCACACCCGGCAACCGCCCAGTCGATCCGCCCAACGAGGCGCAGGTCGTCCGGACGCCTCGCCCGGCTGCGCTCCAGCTCGTCGGGCGTGATCGGATACCGCGGCACGACGGCGTTCCAGAGCGCGGCATACGCCTCGTGACCCACCCGGTCGCCGACGGCGAGCTCGGCGATCTCGACCTCGACGTCGTTCACTACCCGGATCGTTTCAGCTTCCCGCGTCGCTTGGCGTACACCTCGCCTCTGTTGAAGATCCAGAGGCCGAGCGGGATGCAGGCGGCGCCGATGATCAGGAGCGGCCAGATGTCGTGCCAGAGCGAGCCGAGCGACGCGCCGTCGAGGATGGCCGCGCGGATTCCCTCGAGCGCGTACGTCGCGGGCGAGATCGTCGAGAGCCATTGCATCCACCCGGGCAGGACGTCGACCGGGTAGTAGACGCCCGAGACCACGAGCAGCAGCCCCTGCGCGACGAAGCCGAGCTGCGCCCCTTTCTCCGGCGAGATGAGGGGGAGGACGGCGGTCATCATCCCGATCCCGAAGAAGGAGACCGACGCGACGATCAGGATCACGAGGGCCGCGACGAAGTTCGCGTCGTCGAACGCGAGGCCGAAGAACGCCGCCACGACGATGAACAGGAGGATCGCCCGGACGAGCCCGTAGAGGACGGCGAAGACACCAGAGCCGCCGAGGTGCATCGCGCGGGAGAGCGGCGCCATGAACGTGTACTCGATCGTCCCCTCCCAGCGCTCCCAGGCGACCGTCTCCGTGAGGAACTCGAAGATGATCCCGAGGTACGCCCAGACGACGGCGCCGATCAGGAGCGTCGTCGTCGCACGTTCGACGTCGATCGAGCCACCGCTCGCCTCGATGCCCTCGGCGATGAACACGATCGTGAGTGTGTTCGCGACGGTCCAGACGAAGAACGCGACGTCCCACCAGATGTAGCGGCGCGTGAGGTAGACGTTCCGCTCGACGACGCCGGCGAGGCCGATCAGCTCGTGCTTCAGCTCCAGGGCGATGGCTCTCATGCGAGCGCCTTCCTCTCCTCGGCGTCGAGCTCGTCCTCCTCGTCGTCGAAGCCTCGGCCGGTCGCCGCGAAGAACGCCTCCTCGAGCGTGTCGGCGTCGAAGCGCGCCTTCAGCTCGTCCGCCGACTCGAGTGCGAGCAGCCGTCCGCGGTCGAGGATCCCGATCCGCTCTGCGAGCGCTTCGGCCTCGCCGAGGTCGTGCGTGCAGAGCAGGATCGTCGAGTCGTGCACCGCGCGCATCTCGCGGATGAACTCCTGGACCTCGAGCTTCGAGCGCGGATCGAGGCCGGTCGTCGGCTCGTCGAGCAGGAGGAGCACCGGTGACGTCAGGAGCGCCCTCGCGAGCGCGACCTTCTGCTGCATCCCGCGCGACAGGTTCTCCATCGGCTCGGTGCGCCGGTCGGGCGGGAAGCCGACCCGCTCGAGGATCTCCGGGATCCGCTCGGTCGTCTCCGACGGTGTCATCCCGTAGAACCGGGCCGCGTAGTGGAGGTTCTCGGACGGCGACATCTTCTTGAAGAAGCTCGCCTCGACGGAGACGCGGTTGACGAGCCGCCGCACGGCCTTGTCCTCGCGGACGACGTCGTAGCCGAAGACACGGGCGCTGCCGCCTTCGGGCAACAGGAGCGTCGAGAGCAGGCGAACGAGCGTCGACTTCCCCGAGCCGTTCTGGCCGAGGATCGCGACACACTCGCCCCGCTCGAGCACGAGCGTGACGTCCTCGAGTGCGGCGACGCGCCGCTTGCCGCGTTTCTTGTCCTTGCGGACGAACTCCTTGCGCAGGTCGTGGGTCTCCACGGCCAGCGCGTCGGGCGGAACGGGCGACAACTCCTTCACGATGGTGCTCTCCCTTCGAGAACGGCGGTACCAGGACGTGCAAAAAGAGGCTCCGCGCCGGGCGGGCCTCGGCAACGGATGTCCTAGATACGACCGAGCATCATCTCGCGGCGAGACTAGCACCCTCTCCCGCGGCGCGGCTAGTACGGGAAACCGCACTCTCCACTTGCGCCACGACCGCCGCCTTCTCTAAGGTGGGGCGCAGGCGGGGACGACGACGATCCCGCCGACGGCAATGGCGCCTCATCTCTCGCGCGGCGAGAGGTGGGGCTTTTTTCGTGGACCGGAGGAGGTGAGCGGAGGTGATGAAGGTCGAGGCGGTCGTCGTTCGCGACCGGGTCGAGACCGTCATGGAGGCGGTCGAGGAGCACACGGGCCACGTCGGGGTGACCGTGATCGAGGCGGTCGGCCACGGGCGCGAGAAGGGGATCACCCACGAGTACCGCGGGCGCGTCTTCGAGTCGAGGTTCCTGCCGAAGGCCCACCTGACGTTCGTCGTGCGGGACGAGATCGCCGAGGAGGTCATCGCGGCGATCGTCGACGCGGCGCGGACCGGCCACGTCAACGGCGACGGGATCTGCTGGATGTCGCCCGTCTACGCCGTCACCCACAACCGCACCGGTCAGCGCCTCGAGGAGGTGGAAACGGTATGAGCACCAAGGAGCTGGCCTTCGCGGCGAGCACGATCTGGGTCGTCCTCGCAGCGATCCTCGTGCTCTTCATGCAGGCGGGATTCGCCTTCCTCGAGGCGGGCCTGACGCGGATGAAGAACGTCGGCCACATCGCCGCGAAGAACGTCCTGATCCTCGGCGTCGTCTCGATCGTCTACTACCTCGTGGGATTCGGGATGGCCTTCGGCGACGGCGGCAACGGCCTCGTCGGCGGCTCGGGGTTCGCCCCGTCGGTCGACGAGCTCCTCGCGATCGGTGCCGAGCCGTTCTCGTGGTTCTCGTCGATCCCGGGCGCCGCCGGCTACCTGTTCGAGGTGGCGTTCGCCGCCGTTTCCCTCGCGATCGTGTGGGGCGCGATGGCGGAGCGCACGCGGCTCTGGGTGTACGTCGCGTTCGGCATCGTGTTCACGCTGATCTACTCCTTCGTCTCCCACTGGATCTGGAGCCCCGACGGCTGGCTCTTCTCGAAGGGGATGCAGGACTTCGCGGGGTCGACCGTCGTGCACTACCAGGGCGCGCTCGCGGGTCTCGCGGGGGCGTTGCTCCTCGGCCCACGGATCGGGAAGTTCGTCGATGGGAAGCCGCAGCCGATCCCCGGCCACAACATGGCCTACACGACGCTCGGCGTGATCATCCTCTGGTTCGGCTGGTTCGGGTTCAACCCCGGGTCGACGCTCAGCGTGGACTTCGGCGGCGTCGGCTTCTTCGCGTACGTCGCGATGAACACGAACCTCGCGGCCGCGGCAGGGGTCCTCGGAGCGGTCACCGCGTCGTGGATCGTGATCAAGAAGCCCGACCTCTCGATGATGCTGAACGGGGCGATCGCCGCGCTCGTCGCGATCACCGCCGCGTGCGCGTTCGTCGCGCCGTGGGCGGCGATCCTGATCGGCTTCGTCGCAGGCGTGATCGTCGTCGCCGGGTCTCTGCTCGTCGAGCGGGCGGGTATCGACGACCCGGTCGGCGCGCTCGCAGCACACGGCATGGCGGGCGTGTGGGGAACGCTGTCGCTCGGCTTCCTCACCGTCCCCGAGCTCGCCGAGCGGCTCGACACGGGGAAGGGCGGCCTTCTCTACGGTGGCGGCGTTCACCAGCTCGGCGTGCAGCTCCTCGGCCTCGTCGCCGTCGGCGCCTTCACGTTCACTGCGTCGTTCCTCGTGCTCGGGCTGATGAAGGTGACCGTCGGGATCCGCGCCGAGCCGCACGTGGAGAACATGGGGCTCGACGTCTCCGAGCACGGCATGTGGGGCTATCCCGAGTTCTACATCCCGGTCCCGGGCGGCTACGGCACGGAGCACCACGGGACGCACGCGGTGACCCCGCCGAGACCGGCCCACCAGCCGGCGCCCGCGACCGCGAGCGCCGGCTGACCCTCCGCCTCCGGGATCCGCCTCGCGGATCCCGGAGGCTCACTGCAGCTCGTAGGTGACGCTGACCGACGCCTCGGTCTCCTGCGGCCCGGACACGACCGGGGTCGAGTCCTGCGCCGCGGACGCCTTTGCCGCGTACGGGATCGGCGGTGCGGAGCCCGACTCGACGATCGCCGTCACGCTCCCGAGCGAGCGGCCGGCTGCCTTCGCGAGCACGGACGCCCGCTCCTTCGCGTCGTCGACGGCCTTCGCGAGCGCCTGCCGGTAGAGCTCGTCGGCGTCCGAGCGCGAGAGCGACGGGCCGTAGACCGTGTTCGCCCCGGCTGCAACGGCGGCGTCGATCAGCGCGCCCGCGCCGGCAAGCGTCGTCTCTGCGGATGCGACGTTGGACGCGACGAACCCGTTCGGCTGGCCGTTCTGATCGAACGCGGTCGAGAGCGAGACGGTCTGCGTGGTCACGTCCTTGCCGCCGTTCGAGCGGAGTGCCGCGAGCACCTTCTGCATCGCGGCGCCGTTCGCCGCGAGGGCTGCCTTCGCGGTCGGGGCGCGGGTCTCGACGCCGGCGGAGATCTCGGCGCGGTCGGGCACGGCGGAGACGGAGCCGTTCCCGGTCACGGTGACCGTGTCCGGCGTGGTCGCGGGATCGGCGGCGCCTGCGCCGTCGGGGCGCAGCACGCCTGCGAGCGCGGCCGCGGTGAGCAGGAGCCCGGCCGCGAGTGCGATGCGTTTCATGGGATGTCGTCCTCCGGGAGGTCGGTTGCTGCCCTGCATACGTCGCCGGCGGGGGCCGGCGTCACAGAGATCCGGCCTAGCGACTTTGGCCGAAGCGCGCGCGGGCGGCGGCGATCGCTTCCCGCACACCCCCCGGTCCGGGTGCCCGGCGAGCCGCGACGCTGTCCGCGGGCGTCGTGCCGGCGCGGAACGAGCCGTCCCTGACGGACGCCGCGACCTGCTCGTGCGCCTCCCTGAACGGGATCCCGCCGCGAACGATGTCCTCGGCCACGTCCGTCGCGAGGAGCAGCGGATCGGAGACCGCCTCCTCGAGCCGCTCGCGGTCGGCAACGAGGCCACTGACGAGCACGGTCATCCCGCGCAGCGCGAGGCACACGTCGCTCCGCGCGGCGAACACGGGCGTCTTGTCCTCCTGGAGGTCACGGTCGTAGGCGAGCGGCAACCCCTTGACCGTCGCGAGCAGCCCCGTGAGACGGCCGATCGCCGTGCCGGCCTTTCCCCGCACGAGCTCGGCGACGTCCGGGTTCAGCTTCTGCGGCATCATCGACGACCCCGTCGACGCCTCCTCGGGAAGTCGCACGAAACCGAACTCGGACGTCGCCCAGAGCACGATCTCCTCGCCGATCCGCGAGAGGTGCACGAAGAGCGTTGCGGCCGCGTAGAGATAGTCGAGCGCGAAGTCCCGGTCGGCGACCGCGTCGACCGAGTTACGCATTTGGGCGTCCGGCGGGTCGATCCCCAGGGTCGAGCCCGCGAGCGCGCCGGCCCCGAGCGGGCTCGGCCTGGCGGCGTCGGCGGCGCCCGCGAACCTCGCCCGGTCGCGCTCGAGCATCTCCACCCAGGCGAGCAGGTGGTGGCCGAGCGTGATGGGCTGTCCGCGCTGGAGGTGCGTGTAGCCCGGCATCAACGTCTCCGCCTCGGTCTCGGCGAAGGAGAGTGTCACGAGCGCGAGCGCGTCGATCTCCTCGCGCGCCTCGGCGCACGCGTCCGCGACGTAGAGGCGCAGCGCGGCCGCGACCTGGTCGTTGCGCGAGCGCCCGGCATGGATCTTCCGCCCCACCGGGCCGAGCGCGCGCTCGATCGCCGAGTGCACGTCCTCGTCGGTCTCGAGGACCGTCGCAGGGTCGTGGGCGATCGCAGCCAGTCGCTCCTCGGCCTCGTTCAGCTCGTCCTCGCTCAAGAGCCCGGCGCCGTGGAGACGCGCCGCATGCTCGGCGCTCGCCTGGCAGTCGTACGGGAGGAGCTCCGCGTCGTTCGCGCGCAGCAGCTTCCATACCGCAGGGTCGAGCGCGGCGCCGACCCGTCCTGACCAGAGCGTCACGAGCGCGATTCTTGCGAATCGCGACTCCTACCGCTCTGTCATGCCTTCGGCGGGGAGAAACACGAGGGGGCCGGCGTCTGCCGGCCCCCTCCTGCACTTCCAGCCAGTCCGCGAAGCGGAATGGCTACATCATCCCGCCCATGTCCGGCATGCCGGCCGGAGCGGCCGTTCCCTTCTCGGGCGCCTCGGCGACGATCGCCTCGGTCGTGAGGATGTTCTTCGCGATCGACGCCGCGTTCTGCAGCGCCGACCGGGTGACCATCGTCGGATCGATGATCCCCGCCTTGACGAGGTCCTCGATCTCGCCGGTCTCGACGTTCAGGCCCTGGCCCTTCTTGGCCGAGCGGACCTGGTTGACGACGACCGAGCCCTCGAGCCCCGCGTTGTACGCGAGCTGCCGGACGGGCTCCTCGAGCGAGCGCAGGATGATCGCCGCGCCGGTCTTCTCGTCGCCCTCGAGCGCCTCGAAGCCCTTCTTCGCGGTGTCGGCCGCGTTCAGGAGCGCCACGCCGCCGCCGGCGACGATGCCCTCCTCGAGCGCCGCGCGGGTCGCCTGGAGGGCGTCCTCGACGCGATGCTTCTTCTCCTTCATCTCCGTCTCGGTCGCGGCACCGACCTTGACGACCGCGACGCCGCCCGACAGCTTCGCCAGACGCTCCTGGAGCTTCTCGCGGTCGAAGTCGGAGTCGGTGTTCTCGACCTCCGCCTTCAGCTGCTTGATGCGGCCCTTGATCGCCTCGGAATCGCCGTCCCCGTCCACGATCGTGGTCGAGTCCTTGTCGATCACGATCTTGCGGGCCTTCCCGAGCTGCGAGAGCTTCGTGTTCTCGAGCTTGAGGCCCATCTCCTCGGTGATCACCTCGCCGCCCGTGAGGATGGCGATGTCCTCGAGCATCCGCTTGCGGCGGTCACCGAAGCCCGGTGCCTTGACGGCGACAGCGGTGAAGACGCCGCGGAGCTTGTTGACGACGACCGTCGCGAGCGCCTCGCCCTCGACGTCCTCCGCCACGATCAGCAGCGGCCGGCCGGCCTGGATGACCTGCTCCAGGACGGGGAGGAGATCCTTGACCGCGCCGATCTTCTGGTTCGCGATCAGGACGTACGGATCGTCGAGCACGGCCTCCATGCGCTCGGCGTCGGTGATCATGTAGGGCGACAGGTAGCCCTTGTCGAACTGCATGCCCTCCGTGAACTCGAGTTCGAGGCCGAACGTCTGGCCCTCCTCGACGTTCACGACGCCGTCCTTGCCGACCTTCTCGATCGCGTCCGCGATCACGTCGCCGATCTCACGCTCGCGCGAGGAGATGGTGGCGACCCGGGCGATGTCCTCCTTGCCGGACACCTCGACCGACTGCTTCTTGAGATCGTTGACGATCCCCTCCACAGCCTGCTCGATGCCCCTCTTGAGGCCCATCGGGTTGGCGCCGGCGGCGACGTTCTTGAGCCCCTCGCGCACGATCGCCTGGGCGAGCACGGTCGCCGTCGTCGTGCCGTCGCCGGCGACGTCGTTGGTGGCCGTGGCAACCTCGCGCACGAGCTGTGCGCCCTGATTCTCGAACGGGTCCTCGACCTCGATCTCGCGGGCGATCGTGACGCCGTCGTTCGTGATCGTCGGCGCCCCGAACTTCTTGTCGAGGACGACGTAGCGGCCCTTCGGGCCGAGCGTCACCTTGACGGCGTCGGCGAGGGTGTTGACCCCGCGCTCGAGCGCCCGGCGCGCGTCCTCGTTGAACTTGAGCTCCTTGTGAGCCATGGGTTTCTCGTTCCTCCCTCGAAACGCGTTAGACGGCCGCGCGGTCGCCGACGACCTTGGCCAGGACGTCGGACTCGCGCAGGATCAGGACCTCGTCGGCGCCGAGCTTGATCTCGGTGCCGCCGTACTTGGAGAAGATGATCTCGTCACCCTCCTCCACGTCCATCTTGATGTACTCCCCGTCCTCGTCACGCGGGCCGGGGCCGACGCTCAGGACCTTGCCGCGCTGCGGCTTCTCCTGCGCCGTGTCGGGCAGCACGATGCCGCTCGCCGTGGTCGACTCCTCGTCGAGGACCTCCACGATCAGACGGTCACCGAGTGGCTGCAGATTCATTCGATGTGCCTCCCTGAGAGCCTGTGGGTGAATACTCTGGCACTCGCCGTAGGAGAGTGCCGACGACTTGAGTTATAGCACGTTCGCACAGGTGTCGTCGCGGTTGATGTGAGTGGAATCGGCTTAGATCTTCGGGGTCTCGCGAAAGGGCACAATCGTGGAGTGCGACGGGAGTTCTCGGCCGGCGGAGTCGTCGTGCGCCGCATGCGCGGCCGGTGGTGGATGGCAGCCGTCGAGCCGCGGCGCGAGCACCATCGACCTCGGGTCTGGGCGCTCCCGAAGGGCCTGATCGACCCGGACGAACGCGGAGCGGAGACCGCCGTCCGCGAGGTGCACGAGGAGACGGGCCTGCGCGCGGTGGTGGAGACCAAGCTCGGCGACGTCCGCTACGTCTACACCTGGGACGGAGAGCGGGTGTTCAAGGTCGTCTCGTTCT